>NZ_JBFAKX010000016.1:0-145476 GCF_040655935.1 Promicromonospora sp. NPDC050262
CGGGGTCTCGGGCTCACCGGCTCCCCCTACGTGTCAGCCCGACGTGTCAGACGTACAGGTCACTCCGGTGACCTGTACGTCTGACACGTCTCAGGCGTCAGCCGTGGGCGACGACGGCGCGGGGGCCGTCGTCTCCAGGGCGTGGATGAGGGACTGCGCGTCGTACGGGCCCGTGTGCCGGCGGCCGTTGACGAAGAACGTCGGCACCGCGGTGACTTCCATCGCCTCGGCGTCGAGCACGTCGTCGCGCACCCGGCCCGCCACCTCCGGGGAGGTCAGGTCCCGCTCGAACCGGTCGACGTCGAGCCCGAGCTCCTCCGCCCTTCGGACGATGTCCGAGGGGAGCTGGTTCTCCTGGTCCAGCAGCAGGCTGCGCTCCATGTCGAAGAACTTGCCCTGCAGCGCGGCGGCCTCCGCCGCCTCGGCGGCGGCGACGGCGTTCGGGTGGTACCGGTCCAGCGGCGCGTGCCGCCAGACGTACCGCAGCCGGTCGCCGAGCTCGCGGTGCACCTCCTGGATGGCGCCCGAGGCCTTGGAGCAGAACCCGCACTGGAAGTCGCCGTACTCCACCAGCGTGTACGGCGCGTCCGCCGGGCCGAACACGTGGTCCCGGGCCGGGTCGACGGGGCGCAGCAGCGTGGCCCCCGCCTCCTTGGACGGGTGCACGCGGTCCGAGGTCTTGAAGATCACGGCGGCGAGCAGGAACGCGACCATCGACGCCGTGAGCACGCCCACCCGTGCCTCGTTCTGCACCGCGGCGTCCTCGATCGCGAGGTCGACGATGAACAGCGAGATCGTGAAGCCGATGCCGCACAGCGCGCCGCCGCCGGCGAGCCGGTCCAGCGTCAGCCCTGGCCCGAGGTCCCCGAGGCGGAACACACGCATGACCGTCCCGGTGCCCAGCACGCCGATGAACTTGCCGACCACGAGGCCCACGATGATGCCCCAGGTGATCGCGGAGCCGGCCGCCGCGGCCAGGATCTCCGCGTTGATCTGCACGCCCGCGTTGGCCAGCGCGAACAGCGGCAGGATCACGTACGCCACGTACGGGGCGTAGGCCGACTGGAGCCGCTCGTTGATCGAGATCGACTCGCGCAGGCTGTTCGCCGCGGCCCGCGCGTAGTCGCTGTTCGGCGACTGCCGGAACGTGCGTGCCAGGGTGAGCGCGTGCTCGACGTCGCGCCGGCTGGGCCGGTAGACCGGCACCAGGAGCGCGATGGCCACGCCCGCCAGCGTGGGGTGCACGCCGGACGCCAGGAACGCCGCCCAGACGATGATCGAGAGCGTGGCGTAGATGGGCCCGCGGCCGGTGGGCACGTACCGCGTGAGGTAGACGCCCGCCAGGCCCACGGCGGCGATCACCAGCGGGAGCGGGTCGAAGTTCTCGGTGTAGACGAGCGCGATGATGCTCAGGGCTCCGATGTCGTCGACCACCGCGAGCGCCAGCAGGAAGACTCTGAGCCGGCCGGGCGCGCGTGGCCCGATGAGGGCGAGCGCGCCGACGACGAACGCCGTGTCCGTCGAGATGACGACCCCCCAGGCGTGCTCCCAGCCGGAGCCCCGCGCGATGAGCACGTAGAGCACGGCGGGCACCACGAGCCCGGCGACGGCGGCGGCCACCGGGACCATGGCGCGCGACCAGCTCGTGAGCTCGCCGATCGCGAACTCGCGCCGCACCTCCAGGCCGACGGTGAAGAAGAAGATCGCCATGAGCGCGTCGTTGACCAGGGCGTGCAGCGTGAACTCGAGCTGGAAGTCGCCCACCCCGACGTTGAGGTGCGTCTCCCAGAACTCGGTGTACGACTCGTAGGAGATGTTCGCCCAGAGGATGGCCGCGAGAGTCCCGACCAGGAGCAGGAGGGCGCCGAGGCGGCTCTGGCCGAGCGAGCGGATCCACACGGCGATGGACGGCCACCGCGGCCCTGGGTCGTGCGTCTCGGGGTCGGGTGACCGCTCGATAATGGTCAGGTTCGCCATCTTTTCTCCTGTTGTCGCGGGTCACCACGGCCGGCCAGCATGAAAAGTAGTGATTCTTGTCGCTCAGATTAGTGGGCGCGTCGCCGCGCGCCGGGTAATTTCACCCGCGCCCGGACGACGTCGGACCCGGCCCCGTCCGGCCCGCCCGCCCCACCAGCCCGGCCCCGCCCGCCTGACCTACGCTGACCCCCATGCCCCTGGATCCCGAGACCGACCTCGACAGCGACTTCGAGGCGGTCGGCATCGACGACGACACCCGGCTGGTCTACCGGTACGTGCTGGCCCAGGGCACCGTCCGGGTGGACGACGTCGCGCAGGACGTGCCGCTGGAGAGCACCGACCCGGCCGGGATGCTGGCGCGGCTGCGCGCGGCCGGGCTGATCAACCGCACCAGCGGGGGCGACGGCGAGTACACGGCGGTCGACCCGCGCGTGGCGCTGCGGGCGCTCACGGACCGCACCGCGGCGCAGCTCGACCGGGTCCGGGCGACGATCCCGGACCTGGCCGGCCTGTTCGAACAGGCCTCCGACGCCGCGGGCTCCGGCGCCGGCGTGCACGTGATCGACGACCCCGCGCTGATCGGCGCCTGGTACACCCGCCTGGAGCACGAGGTGACGGGCGAGTTCATGGCTTTCGACCGGCCGCCGTACGTGCTCGCGGACGAGAACCCCGTGGAGCCGCTCGCACTGGCGCGCGGCGTCCAGTGGCGGGCCGTGTACGCGGCGGAGGTGCTGGACATCCCCGGCGCGTGGGCGGAGCTGCGGTACGCGGCGTCGGTGGGCGAGCAGGCCCGGATCGCGCGGACGCTGCCCACCAAGCTGGCGATCGCGGACCGGCGCACCGCGCTGGTCAGCTCCGACCTCGACGCGCTGCGGCCGGCGGCCGTCGTCGTCGAGGGCGGCCCGCTCGTGGACCTGCTGGTCGCGGCCTTCGAGGCGGTGTGGGCCGACGCGGTCGAGATCCCGGCGTCCGACAGCCTGGAGGGCACCGCTCCCCCGGACCGCGGGCCGGGCAAGGACGACCGGGCGCTGCTCGCGCTGCTCGGCTCCGGGGCCAAGGACGAGGCGATCGCGCGAGAGCTCGGCCTCTCGGAGCGGACGCTGCGGCGGCGCAGCGCGGACCTGCTACGCCGGCTGGGCGCGGCCAACCGCTTCCAGGCGGGGGTCCAGGCGGTCCGCAAGGGCTGGCTCTGACGACGTGTCAGACGCTCAGGTCACCCGAGTGACCTGAGCGTCTGACACGTCGGTGGGCGGGGTGAAAAGTGCCCTGCCGCGTGACGCCCGTGTAAAACCTTGCGGCCGGTACCGGCCAGTGGCCAGATACGGCCATTACGCCCATTGCTCGCACAGGGTAGCGCGGACTAGACAGCCCTCATGCAACCTCTGCCCTCCGGCCGTCGCCGGGGTCTCCTCCTGGGGAGCACCCTCGTCTCGGCCTCCCTGGTCCTGTCACCCGGAGCCGCCGTCGCGGCCCCGGACGCCGCACCCGACGCCGATCCGGTGCGCGTCATCATCGAGCTCGACTCCCCCACGGCCGCCGACGTCGTCGGCCAGGAGGCGGTCGCCGCCGCACGTACCGCCACCGGAGCCGGGGCCGCCCGGGCGCGCAGCGCCTTCGCCGCCGACTACCGCGCCGCCGTCGACGAGGTCGAGGAGGCACAGGAGGGCGTCACGTCCTGGGCCGAGAGCGAGGGCGTCGAGCTCGACAAGCCCGAGTCGGTCACCGGCCTGCTGTCCGCCGTCGTCGCCACCGTCGACCCCGCGGACCTGGCCGAGCTGCGCTCCGCCCCGGGCGTCGCGCGCGTCACCGAGAGCGCAGCGGTGCGCATCCTCGGCGACGAGGCGAACATCCCCGCCACCGGCGCCCCGCAGGTCTGGGAGCGCACCGACGCGGACGGCGCGCCCGTCACGGGCGAGGGCCGCACCGTGGCGATCATCGACACCGGCATCGACTACACGCTGGCCGACCTCGGCGGCGGGTTCGGCCCCGGCCACCGCGTGGTCGACGGCTACGACTTCGTCAACGACGACGCCGACCCGATGGACGACCACATGCACGGCACCCACGTGGCCGGCATCGTCGGCGCCGGCGGGGACAACCTGACCGGCATGGCGCCCGACGTGACGTTCACGGCGTGGAAGGCCATGGACGCGAACGGCGGCGGCACCACCGAGGACCTGCTGCTCGCGCTGGAGGCCGCGACGAACCCGCTGGGCGACCACCCGGCCGACGTCGTGAACATGAGCCTCGGCACCCCCGGTGACGGCACCGACCCGCTGGGCCGCGCCTCCACCGCCGCCGTGCGGCAGGGCGTGGTGGTCGTGGCCGCGGCCGGCAACTCCGGCCCCTACGACCAGACCGTCAGCTCGCCGGCCGCCGCCGAGGGCGTCATCGCCGTCGGCGCGCAGGTGACCGGCGTCGCCGACCCGACGCTCACCCTCGACGGCGCCCACGCGGGCGACGCGCCCCGCCCGCTGGACGTGACCCGCTTCCCGATGTCGGCCAACCCGCCGGCCGAGGGCATCACGGGCCGCCTGGTCGACGTCGGCGACGGCTTCGACGAGGAGGACTACGAGCAGGCCGGCGACGTGCGCGGCGCGATCGTCGTCATGCAGAGCATGACCACGACCTCCCTGGGCCAGGTGCAGGGCCCGCACCTGCTGCAGGCCCAGCTCGCCGAGGAGCACGGCGCCGTGGGCGCCCTGCTCTACACGCCCAGCCCGACCGACCCGGCGGGCGACGGCGGCGCGGGTCCCCAGGGGTCCGCGAACATCCTGGCCGGCGGCGGCTTCGACCTGCGGCGCGAGTCCCTGGTGATGATGAACATCGCCTCGGCGCAGTACCAGACCTTCAAGGCCGAGGTCGCGGCCGGCACCGTCTCGGGCACCATCGGCTCGGTCGACCGCACCGACACGATCACCGACTTCAGCTCCCGCGGCCCGAGCGACGCCATGACGCTCAAGCCCGAGATCGTGGCGCCCGGCTTCGAGATCATGTCCGACATCCCGGCCATGTTCGGGGTGGACGGCGACCAGTACCGGATGTCCGGCACCTCGATGGCCGCGCCGCACGTCGCCGGGGCGGCCGCCCTGCTGGCCCAGGCCCGTCCCGAGCAGACCGCCGAGCAGCTCCGCGCAACCCTCATCGGCAGCGCGCAGCCGCTGGAGTCCGACGACGCCGACGTGTCGCCGTCCGCCCAGGGCGCCGGCAAGCTCGACGTCGCCGCCGCCGTCGACCAGAAGGTCACGGCAGCCCCCGACGCCGTCTCCCTGGGGCTGGCCGACATGGGCGGCAAGCCCGCCCGGACCAGCACCGTCGTGCTGCGCAACTCGGGTACCAAGGCCGTGACGGTCAAGTTGTCGGCGAAGCCCGCCGCGACGAGCACCGGCAAGGCCGAGCTCTCCGCGCGCCAGGTCAAGATCCCGGCCGGCCGCAGCGCCTCGGTCGACCTCACGGTCACTCCGGACACCACCAGCCCGGACGCAGGTGACACCGAGACCTCCGGCGTCGTGGTCGGCGCCGTCTCGGACGGCACCACCGTGCGCATCCCGTACGCGGCCTACGTGCGCCCGCTGCAGGTGCAGTCCTCGCCGACCCTGGCGACCGGGAGCACCGAGGTCTTCGTCTACGCACCGATGACGCCCGAGGCGACGCCCACCGCGACGGCGACCGCCCCGTCCGGCGAGAAGTACACCGCCGCGCTCACCGCCGTCAGCACCAGCCCCGGCTGGTTCCGCGGCACCGTGCCGCTCGACGAGCCCGGCACCTACCGGCTCGACGCCCGCGCGACCGTGACCGGCCGCACCCTGACCGGTACCGGCGGCGTGCAGTCCGAGGGCGCCGACCAGCCGGGCGAGTGGGAGCAGGTCGGTCTCTCCGGCGCGGCCCGCGAGCTCGCCACCTCCCCCACCACCCCGGGGACCGGCCTGGCGATGGCCGGGTCCGGCGTGCACCCGTTCGTCACCACCGACTACGGCCGGACCTGGCAGCGGGTGCGCAGCATGCCCGTCGCCGACGGCTGGGGCATCCCCGTGGCCGACACGGCCACGCCCGGCGGGTTCTACGTGGCCCTCAACGGCGCCGCCGGCAAGGTCACGCTCGACCCCAGCTACTCCGGCCGCATCGTGCACACGCCCGACGCCGGGGCCACCTGGACGGTGCTGCCCTTCCCCGACGTCGCGATCAGCGAGCTCGTCGCCCACGGTGACGCGCTGGCCGCGGTCACCAACGCCGGCCTCTACCTGAGCAGGGACGGCGGGCAGCGCTGGAGCCGCGTCGCCCCGGAGTGGGACGGGCTCGTGTACGGCGCCGCGTTCGCGGACGACGACCTGCTCATCGCCACCTACGACGGTGTCTACCGGATCGCCGACGTGCTGTCCGGCGGCCGCGAGGTCACCCGGCCGTACGTGACCACCGACTACGCCGACCGCCCGCAGGGCGTCGTGGCCGACGGGTCCACCGCGGTCCTGGTCCGCGGGGACGGCGTCTCGCTGACCTCGGCGGACGGCGGGGCCACCTGGACGGAGGGCGCCGACACCGAGCAGTCCTACGTCACGGTCACCACCCTGACGAACGGCACCGTGTACGCGTCGGGCCTGTCGTCGTACAGCACCAGCGACGACCTCGGCAGGACGTGGCAGACCCACCCGCTGCCCGTGCGCGGGCCGCTCGCCACCGACGTCGACCACTGGCCCGGGACCCCCGACGCCCAGATCGTCATGTCGATGGAGAACGCCGGGATCTACACGACCGACGACGGCGAGGAGTGGACCAAGGCCGGCGTCTCCGGCTCCGACGTCTCCGGTGTGCACGCCGGCGTCGACGCCGACGGCGAGCCCGTGCTGCGCGCCGTCGACTTCGAGGGCCTGCACCAGCAGTCGCTGGCCGACCTCGGCCCCGACGCGCAGGACTGGGGCTCGATCGGCCACGAGGGCGTCATCGGCCGCCAGGTCTCCGAGGTGGCCCAGTCGCCGCTGGGCGACCACGACGTCTGGGCCGTGGGCACCAACGCGTTCGGCGGCGGGCGCATCCTCACCGCGGGCGCCGGCGAGTCCGACGCCGACCTCGCGCAGGTAGGCCCGACGGGCGGCTTCAGCCCGACGGCGCTGGCCGTCTCCCCGCACGCCGAGGACACGGTGGCCGTGGGCTACACCTCGCTCGTGGACACCGGCCTCATGGTCTCGACCGACGGGTTCGAGACCTGGACCAGCTACGCCCACGAGGTGTACGTCCAGCAGATCGTCGTCGACCCGACGAACGAGCGCCGGCTCTGGCTGGCGACGACGTCCGGCCTGTACCGGTCGGACGACCTCGGCAGGACGATCACGCGGCTGACGCAGGACGAGGTGCGGTCCGTGTGGGTCGACCCTGCCGACACCGACCACGTGGTGGTCGGCGAGACGCCGGGCATCCGGGTCAGCACCGACGGCGGCAGGACCTTCGCCGACGCCGAGGTGCCGAACACGTCCGCCGCGGTGGGCACGTTCGTGGCCGTCGAGGTGCCGGACGGCCCGGCCGCCGGCACCGAGCTGCTGGTCGCGGGTGCGGCCCGCTGGCGCCCGTACGGCCTCGCGGCCAACGGCGCCGGGGTGCTCGTCTCGGCGGACGGCGGCGCCACGTGGGCGTCGGCGTCGCACGACCTGACGGCGATGTCGGTGCGGTCCCTGACCGTGAGCCCCGACGGCGCCTGGGTCTACGCCGGCACCGACGAGGGCGGCGTGCACCGCAGCGCCGTCAGCGCGCTGGTGCCCGCCGACCTGCTGCCCGCGGCGACCACGACGCAGATCAAGGCCCCGGCCTCGGTCCGCCCGCTGGAGCCGTTCCTGGTCAAGGTCACCGTGTCCGCCGACGACGTCACGCCGTCGGGCCGCGTGACCGTCACCGTGGGCCGCGAGGACGACCGGCACCCGTACGAGCGGACGGTGAGGCTGCGCGACGGGAAGGCCGACGTGCTGGTGCCGCCGCTCCTGCGGGCCGGCGACTACACGATCACGGCGGAGTACGCCGGGACCGACGAGCTCGCGGGCTCCGAGACGACGGCGGACCTGGAGGTGAAGCGGCGCTGAGGCACTGCTGAGGTGCGGCGCGCTGGGGCGCGCCGCCGCTGACCGCCCCGGTGGTCGGTAGGACGTCAGGTGGTCGGCAGCTCGGGCTGCCGACCACCTGGCGTTGTGCCGACCATCCGCTCTTCCACGGACCACCTGCCCCTGGCCCGCTCGCCGCGCTCCGTGCGGGCGGCGGTGGCAGGGTGAGCGCATGACGACTCCTCCTGCGGTGCGGGGCACGGCCCCCGACGTCGACACGGTGCTCGCTCCTCTCGCCGGGATGCTGCCGGACCTGCGCGAGATCTACGTGGACCTGCACGAGCACCCGGAGCTGTCGTACGAGGAGACCCGGACGGCGGCCCTGGTCGCGGAGCGGCTCGCGGCGGCCGGGTACGTGGTGCACTCCGGCGTCGGCGGGACCGGCGTCGCCGGGGTGCTGACCAACGGCGACGGGCCGTGCGTGCTGCTGCGCGCCGACATGGACGCCCTGCCCGTCACGGAGGACACCGGGCTGCCCTACGCCAGCACCGTCCGCACCACGACGGCCGACGGCGTCGAGTCGGGCGTCATGCACGCGTGCGGGCACGACGTGCACGTCACCGCCCTGCTCGGCGCCGCCGACGTGCTGGCGCAGGGCCGGTCCGCGTGGTCGGGCACGCTGGTGGTCGTCTTCCAGCCGGCGGAGGAGCTCGGCACGGGCGCCCGCGCCATGGTCGACGACGGCCTGTACGACCTCGTGCCGCGCCCCGACATCGTGCTGGGGCAGCACGTCGCGCCGGTCGCGGCGGGCCTGCTCGGGCTGCACGCCGGGCCGGCGTTCGCGGGCACCGACATCCTGGACATCCGCCTGATCGGCCGGGGCGGCCACGGGTCACGGCCGGAGGCCACGGTCGACCCGGTCGTGATGGCGGCCTCCACGGTGCTGAAGCTGCAGACGATCGTCTCGCGCGAGGTCGCGGCCGGCGACGCCGCCGTCGTCACGGTGGGCCGGCTCCAGGCGGGCACCAAGGAGAACATCATCCCCGACGAGGCCAACCTCGGCGTGAACATCCGGTCCTTCGACGAGGCCGTGCGGACACGCGTGCTGGGCGCGATCGACCGCATCGTGCACGCGGAAGCCGCCGCCGCGGGGGCGCCGCAGCCGCCGCGGATCACGCCCGGCGAGTCGTTCCCGCCGTTGTTCAACGACCCGGCCGAGACCGAGCGCACACGCGCGGCCCTGGCCGCCCGGTTCGGCGCCGAGCGGGTCATCGACCCGGGCGCGGTGTCCGGCAGCGAGGACGTCAGCGTGCTCGCCACCGCCGTCGGCGTCCCCCTGGTCTACTGGCTGCTCGGCGGCTGGGACCCGGCCGCGTTCCTCGCGGCGGAGCAGGCGGGCACGACGGCCCGGGACATCCCGTCCAACCACTCCCCCCGGTTCGCGCCCGTGCCGCACCCCACCCTGGAGACGGGCGTGACGGCGCTGGTCGTCGCGGCACTGGACCGGCTGGAGACGCCGCTCGGCGCGTAGCCGTCAGCCAGCGGGCCCTCAGCGGGCGGCCAGGGCCTCGACCAGCGCCGTCATCCGCTCCGCGGTGCCCTCGTGCTCCCCGAAGTGCACGGCAAGCTGGGCGGCCCCGGCCTCGCGGTAGGCGACGACGGCGTCGGCGACCTGCGCGACCGGCGTCCGCCCGTCCCAGCCGATCCGGAGGGCGGGCGCGACGGCGCGGTCGCCCGCCAGGTCGGCGAGCACCGCGGCTCGCTCGGCGAACGCGGCCGGGCTCGCGGGCAGACCCTGCCAGACGTCGCCGTAGCGGGCCGCGCGGCGCAGCGCGGCGTCGCTGTTCCCGCCGACCATGATCGGCACGGGCCTGTCGGGCACCGGCTCGAACACGCCCTGCTCGTAGGAGAAGCGCCGGCCCCGGTACGGCGCCGGTCCGCCCGCGAACAGGTGCCGGAGCAGGGCCAGGGCGTCGTCGGTGACGGCGCCGCGACGGGCGTGGTCGGCGCCCACGGCGTCGAACTCGGGGACGTTCCAGCCCACCCCGACGCCCAGGACCACCCGGCCGCCGGAGAGCTGGTGCAGGGTCGCGACCTGCTTGGCGAGCACGAACGGGTCGCGCAGCGGCACCACCAGCACCGACGTGCCGAACCGCAGGCGCTCGGTGACCGCGGTGAGGTGCCCGATCGTCACGAGCGGCTCGTACACGCCGCCGAACGTCGCCCCGTACTGCCCGGGCGGCAGCACGTGGTCGGGCAGCCACGCCGTCGTGTACCCGAGGTCCTCCGCCGTCCGCGCCAGGTCGACCAGGGTCCGTACCGGCATCGCCGGGGACTCGTCGGGCAGCACCACCTGCAGCTCCATGCCTGACCGAACCCGCCCAGACCCGCTCCCATTCCCTTCCCCACCGCGCGCCCGCATGGTTTGCTTCGGGCCGTGGAGATCATCGTGACCAGCGTCGTCGCCGTCCTCGGAACCCTGCTCGGCTCGCTCGCGACCCACTACTTCCAGCGCCGCAACCGCGCCGACGCGGAGCGCTTCGAACGCGGCGAACGCCTCCGGCAGGAGCGGGTGAGCGCGTACACGACGTTCGGCGGCGCGCTGGTCAACCTGCGCCGCGCGCAGATCGACCGCTGGTTCGCCGAGCACAGGGAGCGCGCCGGGGACCCCGAAGCGCTCAGGTACGAGAGCTACCGGATGCGCACGAACGCGCTCGAAGCGCTCTTCCGGGTCCAGCTCGTGACGGAGTCCAAGGAGCTGATCGAACTGGGCCAGCAGGCGATGGACGACATCGACCTCCTCACGGCCGACCTCCCGGCCGAGGAGCTCAGCGATGCCCGCGACGCAGCCAAGGCAAGCATCTTTCGTTTCGTGGAGACAGCCCGCAAGCACGTCGAGGTGGCATAGCTCGCGGGACGCCTCGGTCTGATCGCACCCTCGAATCGCCGCGACGAGTTGAAAGTGACGTCCACCTGCGCACTGCAAGCCTGGTCTCTATACCGGTCCAGCCATGTGCCCGGCGTTTGGCCTGATAGAGCGCGGTATCAGCAGCCCGCATCAGGGCATCGAGTGTCGCCCCCGGCTCCACCGCTGCCATTCCGAGAGACACCGCGACGCTCAACGCAACACCGCGTGCTCCGATCGGTCTCCCGATCTCTTCTCGAAGCCTTTCCATACCCTCTGCCTCCGGAACCTCCTGCAGTGCCAGGACGAACTCGTCTCCACCCCAGCGGCCGATCAGATCGTCAGGCGCAAAATGACGCTGCAGCCGCTCCGCGACGGCCCGCAGCACACGGTCACCCACCTCATGCCCATATGTGTCGTTGATCGACTTGAAGGAATCAAGATCCGCGATCAGGACAACAGCGGGAACGATCGGAACGCCATCATCCAGGGCGTGCTCGACACGCCGCGCCCATGCCCCGCGCGCCCATACCTGGGTAAGCCCGTCATGCTCGGCCAGCAGCAGCCGGCGCTCCGTCTCCCGCAGCCGCCGCATGTGTTCCCCAAGCTGTCGGCGCACGATGCGGAGCTCACCTGCGACCTTTGCGGACTGTCTGTCAGCCTCGGCCGCCTTCCGCTCTGCATCAGCCGCACGCTGCTTCGCTGTTCGCAGTCGCAGCCATGTGAAAGCAATGAGAATCGCGAATGAGAGAGCGACGACAAGCGAGCGATCACGAAGTTCGCGCACCTGGGTCGGGTGCCAACAGCTCATGGAGCAGTGTGTCGCGCACAACACCACCACCCCCGCAACCGACCGGCACATTCGGCCCTGAACAACATCTCATCGACAAGCCATCCGACCTCTGCTCGACGAGTTGACCAGCAGTATCGGTATCAGCGACCGCCGCGCACGCTCTCCAAGCCCAGTCGCAGACCTTCGGGTAGTTCCTCGACGATCCCGCTACCCTGCTGCTCTGGTCCCGGAAGCTGGAGGAGGAACGATGCCTTGATCACGTTGTCGACATCCGGGTCGCCACGTATGAACCAGCCATCCAGAAACGCGAGCAGCGCACGCCAATCGAGCTCGACGAACTCGCCCGCCTCACTCGCGTTGTAGGCGGCCAGCAACTCGGGAGTGACCTCGACAGCCAGGAACACGTACGCAAATCCATCATTGCCGTCGTCGAGATAGCCCTCCAGCTGATCTCGGAAGGATGCGAACGTGCTCGCCAGCTCGCGTGCGAAGAGCTCACTGGTCTCCATCAGCACCCCACCCCGTAGTCGCCCCATGAACCCTTGTACCTGCCCGCGTGTGCATCGTCGATCGCCTGGACCATTCCTTCCGCGATCTCACGATCACGGGGACTGAGCACGATGGCCTGCCTCCTGCCGCCCTTCGGCTTGTGAGTCGCGGTTCCCGCCAGCATGCTCACCAGTCTGGCCCGGTACGGGGCGGTGCTGAGCACGTGATCCGTATTGTTCACCAGCTGCCCGGTAAGAACCTGGTGGTTGGCTGCGGCCAGAGCCGTTCCATCACCGATGGCATCCGCACTGCCGACACCGTGCGACATCGCATTCACGAGGTTCTGCAGGAAGGGGTTCTCAAGACTGTTGTGAACCAGTACCGCAGCGTCATCGACGCCCGAGGACACGTAGAAGGTGTGGTCCTGGTCCACGGTGAGGTTGTGCACCGTCGCGTGCTCGCGCCCGATGTCGACGTGCACCACCTGGACCCACGTACCGGCGCTGGTCTTGAGCCACTGGCCGGACCGGAGATCGATCGCCTCGACCCACATCCGCTTCTCCGGGCTCCAGAACGGGTGCCCGTCGGTAGCCACGATCTTCTGTTTGTCGCCGGCAGCGTCCACAACCGTGAGCGTGACCAGGTTCTTTTCACCAGTGCCTGTGATGTGCGCGGTGACGAGACGACCGCCCGCCAGGTCGCTGGTCGTCTCACCGGCAGCCAGAACCTCGTCGCCTGGCTCGACGTTCTCAATCGGCTTTCGGGCACCATTCGCTAGCAGGACGAGAGTGCCTGGCAGGAAACTGTTGACCGGACAGCTCGGCGCCGGTTCGTTGACCTTTCCTGTGTCACCCTTGCCGGTGGTGTCAGCCTTCTTCTTCGCAGCGTCAGCGCGTGCCTTGGCCTTCGCCTGGGCCGCGAGCTGTTTGACCTTCGCGTCCGCCGCGGCCTTCGCCTTGGCCGCCTTCGCCGCAGCCTCCCGGGCTGCCTTCGCGGCCGCCGCCTTTGCGGCTTCAGCGGCCTGTTTCGCCTTCTTGGCGCCGGAGAGGATCTTCTGCGCCCACTTCAGCTCGCTGGAGAAGGTCAGCACGGCCTTGCCGGCCTTGTAGATGGCCTCGCCGATCTTCGCCGCCTTGAAGATCTTGCCCCAGGGCAGCGCACCGACGACGAGCATCACGCACGCACCCAGGTCGCCGTTCAGGCAGCTCATCAGGTCGTTGATCCCCAGGAACTCCATGAGGATCTGCCCGCCGGCCTCCAGGATGACGTCGAGCATCGACTTGCCCTGGAGCTGCTGCGCCTTGGCCACGTCCTCGGCGCTCGGGCCCTCGACCTCCGCGCCGGGATCGTTCGGGTTGGACGTGGTGTCCGCGCCGGTGGGGCTCTCGGTGGTGCCGCCGCCCGTCGGACCCTCGATCTCCCGCTCGCCCGTCGGGTCCGTGAACACCATCGGGTTGTTGCCCGCGTACGCGTACGGCGAGGATCCGATCGGCTGCGCGCCCGCCGGGTCCATCGACGAGAACCGCCCCGTGCCCGGGTCGTAGTTCCGCGCCCGCATCGCGTAGTTGCCCTCGCCCGTCGTCGGGTCGAGGTACGCGCCCGCGAACCGCATCGGGTTCTTGATCGTGTCGCCGGGCTGGGCGTCCGCCAGCGGTCCGACGCCGGTCAGCGTCGCGCCGTCGGCCGAGGCTCCGTCACCAGAGTCCGTGTCGCCTGAGGCGTCCTCGCCGGCAGCACCCCCCGCCGCCTCGGCAACCGCCCCGGCGAGCGTCGCCCCCTGCCGCGGGTTGCCGAACGGGTCGTAGTCGTACCCCTCCTCGACCTGACCGTCGGCCGAGAGCATGTTCGCCACACCGCCCAGCCAGTCGTGCGTGTAGACGTGCGCCCCGCCCTGCGTCTCCAGCAGCGCGAGCGGTTCGTCCGTGGGCCCGTAGGCGAAGGCCTGCCGGCCCTGCACCACGCCGTTCACGTCCGTCAGGGTGTCGACGGCGATGTTCTCCAGCGACCCGTTGATGTCCCACGACCAGTGCCGGGTCTTCGCGCCCGCGCCGACACCCGTGATCGCGTCCAGGCGCATCCGCGTCGCGTCGTAGGTGTAGTTCGTCCGCACCCCGCCCACGGTCGCCCGGGCCAGCGTGCTGTCCAGGTTGTACTCGAGGCGGTCGTCGCCCGCGCGTGTCTGGTTGCCCAGCAGGTCGTAGCCGTACTCCTTGCGCTCGACGTCCGGCCGGCCGTCCTTGGTGCCGAACGTGACCTCCCGCAGCAGCTGGCTCGCGTGGTCGTAGGTGTACCGCGTCAGGTCGTCGCCGGCCGTGCCGGTCCGCTTCTGCTCGGTCCGGTTGCCCAGCAGGTCGTACTCGTACGAGATCCGGCCGGCGGCCTTGCTCCTCGGTCCGCACTCGTGCGCCGCGTAGCAGGCGTCCGTCACACGGTTCGCGTCGTCGTACGCGTACGCGACCCCCTCGGTGACGCCGCCGCGCGTGGTCATGACCTTCGTCGGGTTGCCCACCTCGTCGAGCGTCAGGTCGAACGCGGACACCGGGTCCTGCACGCCGTCCACCGGGTCCCCGGTGCGCTCGGTGCCGATCGAGGTGAGCCGACCTGCGTCGTCGTACGCCCGTTCCTCGGTCAGGCCCGTGGTCGCCGGCAGCGTCGTCGCCGTCCGGCGTCCGGCGACGTCGTACGCGTACTCCCAGCGCGCGCTGTTCGCGCCCACCGAACCGCCGGCCGCCGTCGTGGAGGCGAGCCGCGAGTCGTCGTCGTACGTCGAGGTGATCGTCGTGCCGTCGGGGTAGGTGCGGTCGGTGATGTTGCCGCGCTGGTCGTACCCGTAGGTGAAGGTCTCGGTGGCCTGGTTCGCCTCCTCCCGGACCACCTTGGTGATCTGGTCCTCGTCGTCGTACGTCACGGTGCGCACACCCAGCGGGTCGCCGTACGACGTCGTCCGGTCCTTCGCGTCGTACCCGTACGTGTACGCGGGCCCGCCCGAACCCACCTGCTGGCTGGTCAGCCGGCTGCGCAGGTCGTACACCGAGGTGATCGTGCGCTCGGCCCGCTCGGCATCGCTCAGGTCGTCCAGGTCCTCGCGCCGGTCCGTCGTGATGCTCGAGACGGCGTTCGACTCGGCGTCGTACCCCACGTGCGTGGTCCGGCCCAGCGGGTCGGTGGTGGCCGTCGGGCGGCCGGCGTCGTCGTAGGTGACCTGCGTGCGCCCGCCCTGCGGGTCGCGCACGCCGACCACGCGGCCGTCGTCGTCGTACGCGAGCACCGTCGCGAAGGCCTGCGAGAACAGCGGCAGCCTCGGCGCGTCCGGCTGGCGCACGTGGCTCACCTGGTCGTCGTCGCGGTAGGCCACGTAGGTGGTCCCGCCGCGCGCGTCCGTCACCTCGGTCGGGCGGCTGTTCGCGTCGTAGGTGGTCGACGTCGTGTTGCCGAGCGGGTCGATCTCGCGCACCCGGTTGCCCGCCAGGTCGTACTCGTAGCGGGTGGTGAAGCGCGCCTTGTCGGCGCCCTCGACGTTGCCGCGCGGCTCCGTCACCGACGCGAGCAGCCCGTCGTCGGTGTACGCGTACGTCGTGACACCGCCGGTCGGCGAGATCTCCTTGATCTTGTTGCCCGCCGCGTCGTACTCGGTGCGCGTCGTCTTGTCGCCGGCGTCGGTGCGCGTCGTCTGCCGGCCGTTCTTGTCGTACCCCATCGTGGTGGTGCGGCCCTTGGTGTCCGTCACGGAGCTGACCTGGCCGGTGTTGCTCCGCTCGAAGCTGGACGTCTTGTTCAGCTCGTTGATCGACGCCGTCGTCCGGTCCAGGGCGTCGACCTTGATGTCGCGGTCCACGTGCTCGCCGCCCGGGTACGGCATGCGCATCCGGACCGGGTTGTCGTTGGCGTCGTAGAAGTACTCCGTGGTGAAGTCCGCCCGGTCGGCGCCGGGCACGTTGCCGCGCGGCGAGGTCACGGTCTTGACCAGGCCCTTCGCGTCGTACGTGTACGACGTCGTCAGGTCGTCGCCCCGCATCCGCACGCCCTCGGACTTGCGCCGGCCGGCCGCCGTGTACCCGAACACGAGCACCCGGCCGCCCGCCTCGACCTTCGACTGGAGGCCGTTGTCGAGGTAGTGGTACCTGCTGACCACGCCCTCGGGCGAGATCTCGCGGGCGAGCCGGCCCACGTCGTCGAACACCGACCGCCAGCCGTGGGTCTTGCCCGGCTCCTCGACCTCGACCACGCGGTCCTGCTCGTCGTAGTGCGTCTCGGTGGTGTAGCGCCGGCGGTCGCGCGGGTCCGCGGTGCCGCGCGGGTCGGTCTGCGCCACCTGGCGCCCGGTCCTGTCGTAGAAGAGCTCGCTGCGGCGCCCCTCCGGCGAGACGACGGCGGACAGCAGCCCCGCGTTCTCCTCGCCGTCCGGCAGGTACTCGTAGCGCGTGACCTTGTCCCGCTGGTCCGTCGTGGAAGTGCGCAGGCCGCGGTCGTCGTACTCGTGCGTGATGTCGTTGCCCTCGGCGTCGACGCTGCGCACCAGCTCGTCGAACGCGTTGTACGTGTTCTTCCAGACGTTCCCGTTCGCGTCGGTGAACTCGATCGGGTTGTTCCGGTCGTCGTACCTCGTCTTCTCGTCGAAGCCCTGCGGCGCCACGGCCTGCGTGGGGTTGCCCTGCGCGTCGAAGCGGACCACGTGCTGGTACTGGTTGCCGTTGACCACGAGGTTGCGGTCCAGCCGCGCGTTGTACCGGTGGTTGTCGGCGTCGCCGGTGCTGCGCTGGCTGTAGAGCAGCACGTTGCCGCGGTAGCCGTCGTAGACGGAGACGTCGTCGGCGTCGGTGCTGCGCGCCTCCTGCTTGTCCGCGTCCCACGCGAACGTCATCTCGGCGCCCACCCCGTCGCGCTGGGCGACGACGCGCCCGCCGGTGGCGTACTCGTTCTGCACCGCGACCACGTCGTGCGGGTCGACCACCTCGGCCAGGCGCCCCTCGGCGTCGTACCGGTACTCCCAGACGTTCCCGCGGGCGTCCTTCACCTTCGCCAGCAGGCCGTCGGCGTACTCGAAGCGCACCTGGCGCCGGTCCGGCAGCACCACCTTCTCGATCAGCCCGTCGGCCAGGTGCGCGACGGCGGTGCGCCCCGACGCGTCGGTGATCCTGACCTCGTCACGGTCCACGTCGTGGCCCTTGTCGTGGCCCTTGTCGTGGCCCTTGTCGTCGACCTCGACGTAGGCCAGGCGCACGCCGTCCTCGCGTGGGCTGAGCACGGCCGCGAGCCGGCCCGCGGCGTCGAACCGGTACCGCACCTGCCCGGGGGTGACCAGCGCCCAGCCGTCGCCGTCCTTGCGGAGGTTCGAGCGCACGCCCGGCGGGCGCGTGTACCCGTCGCCGTCCGGGGTGTAGAGCGCCTCGGCGCCGTCCTCGGCGCGCACGATGACGCCGTCGTCCGTCTCGGTGACGCGCATGTCGTACGACCAGGCCCAGCCCACGCCGAACGGCCCCTGGCGGTTGTTCGCCGAGGAGTAGGTGCGGGCGCTGGCGAACGGGATGCCGAACGAGGCCATCTGCAGGTCGCGCTCGACCCGCACGAACGCGCCGGTGCCCGTGTTGACGCCCACGCCGCGCTTCGCCTGCCCGACGGCGGTGGGGGCCAGCGCGTTCCCGCACCCGCAGCCTGCCGCCTGGTCGTCGGGGATCGCCGGCGGCAGGATCGTCGCGCGCGGCCGGGAGTCGCCCGACGGCTCCGAGACCACCTCGTCGCCGCCCGGCAGCACCGCCGCGACCGTGACGAAGTAGTTCTTGTCCTCGTCGAGCTCCCAGCCGTCCTGGGCGCCGAAGCTGCGGCAGAACTCGGCCCCGCCGCAGAACCGCGGGCCCTCCAGCTCCGCGCGGCTCAGCCGCACCGACTCCTGCTCGGTCTGTTCGTCCCCCTCGTACAGCCGCACCACGGCGGCGGTCCAGTCGGGATCGACCTCGCCGCCGTCGAAGTACAGGACCAGCGAGGTGTCACCGAGCACGAAGCCCGGGCGCAGGTCGATCCCGGTGAAGCCTCCGGCGGCGGCGCTCGGGCGAGCGCTCGTGGCGGTGGGGGCCGTCAGCGCTCGCCACGCCGTCGCCGTCACCTCGGCCGGCTCGCCCCCGGCCCGCACGGCCTCCGGCACCACCGGCGGCCGCTCGTCCTCGGCGTAGGCGGTCGACCGCCGCACACCGTCCGGCATCGCCCGGTCCGCCGGGCCCTGCCCCGGCGTGGCGGCCTGCGGCACGGACGCCGCCTCGGCCTGTTCCAGCGGTGCCACCGCGATCAGCAACGACGCCGAGAAGCCGACGGCTACTGCCAGCGCCAGCCAGCGTCGGAGCAACCAGGTGCTGACAAGGTGGTGCGCACGTGCCTCGGACATCGCCAACCCCCGTGTTGGTGTGTTTCCTGAGCAGTTCGTCGACGGAGCCGCCCCTGGACGGTCACCCGACAACGAGTGTGAGCACGCTGAACGCTTCCTTCAACTGGTTTTATCCGGCTTTTCGTGTACGTATGCATTCAGTCGACATGAAACACGCTGGTCAGCGCGTTCTTCACCCGCGAGAAATGCGCCAGATATTCGTCCGCGAACCCTCGGGCGCCCGGCGCCCCCCGGACCTCGGACGCTCAGGCCCGCGGCTCGACGGCCCCCATGGCCTGGTCCACCAGGTCCGCGAACGACTTCGTCGCACCTCCGGCGAGCCAGGCGTGCTGTGCCGCAAGGAGGCAGCCCAGCGCGGCGGCGACGACGGCGCGCGGCGTGGGGTCGTCGTCCGCCCACGCCCGGCCCGCCGCCGCGGCGCGCTCGCGCACGACCTGCTCGGCCGCGCCCTGCACCCGTTCGAGCTTCTCCAGGTAGCGCGCGAGGAGGTCCGGCGTGCCGAAGATGACGCGCTGCATGGGCTCGGCGAACTCGACCTTGCGCGGCTCGTCGAAGTAGGCGATGAGCAGGTCGAACGAGTGCCGCATGGAGACCCACAACGGCTCGCCGGCGGGCCGCGAGCGCAGCGTCGCCAGCAGGTCCTCGGCCACGAGATCGAGCTTGCCGAGGACGATCTCCTCGCGCGTCGCGAAGTACCGGTAGAGCGTGCGCCGGGACATGCCGACGGCCTCGGCGATGTGCGCCATGGTCGTGGCGTCGTAGCCGCGCTCGACGAAGAGCCGTTCCGAGGTCTCGGCGATGTCCCGTTGGATCGCTCGCCGCGTGCGTTCTCGTAGACCGGTGCGCGCCTCGTTCATGAGCGTCGAGGTTACACGATGCGCCGTGGTTGACACACTGTGCCAGTCAACGCATGCTGTGTCACATGGACAACCCCGCTCGCAAGACCATCGTGATCACCGGCGCCAGCGACGGGATCGGCGCGGCGGCCGCCCGCGCGCTCTCCGGCGCCGGACACCAGGTCGTCGTCGTCGGGCGTTCGCCGGACAAGACCGAGCTGGTCGCCCGCCCGCTGGGCGCGGACCACCTCGTGGCCGACTTCGCCCGGCTCGCCGACGTCCACCGGCTGGCCGCGACGCTCGACGAGACCTACCCCCGGATCGACGTCCTGGCCAACAACGCGGGCGGCATCCTGGGTGACCGGACCAAGACCGAGGACGGTTTCGAGCGGACGCTCCAGGTCAACCACCTGGCGCCCTTCCTGCTGACGAACCTGCTGCTCGACAAGCTGCTGGCGAGCCGCGCGACCGTCATCCAGACGTCGAGCGCGGGCGCGCGGCTGTTCGGCCACCTCGAGCTGGACGACCTGGACCACGACCGGGACTTCACGCCACACCTCGCCTACGGCACGGCCAAGCTCGAGAACATCCTGTTCACCACCGAGCTGCACCGGCGGTTCCACGGGCGAGGCCTG
This sequence comes from Promicromonospora sp. NPDC050262, assembly GCF_040655935.1. Lineage (NCBI taxonomy): Bacteria > Bacillati > Actinomycetota > Actinomycetes > Micrococcales > Promicromonosporaceae > Promicromonospora > Promicromonospora sp. NPDC050262. The sequence continues at coordinate 20,035 of NZ_JBFAKX010000016.1, forward strand.
TCGTCGGTCGCCTTCCACCCGGGCGGCGTCGCGACGAACTTCGCGGCCGAGAGCACCAGCTTCATGCGGCCCCTGTACCGGAGCCGGATCGGCAAGCTGGTCCTGGCCACGCCCGAGCGCGGCGCCGCACAGCTCGTCCGGTTCGCGCAGACCGAGCCCGGCGTCGACTGGCAGTCGGGCGCGTACTACGAGCGCGGCCGGGTGGCCCGCCGCACCCACCCCCAGGCGCTCGACGCGGACCTGGCCCGCCGGCTCTGGGACCGCTCGGCGGAGCTGGTGGGCGTACCCGTCCGCTGAGGCGTGTTTCGCCGGGCCGTCGGGCCAGGTCCTGGCGGCGCCGCAGTCGCATCCCGCGGTCACCTCTCGCGGCCGACGGCCGGACGGCGCCGCCCCCAGCTCCTGACGGTCTCCCGGCAGGCCGCGACGTCGTCGTCGGCGACCAGCAGCACCAGGTTGCCCACGTGGTCGCTGTACTGGACCCGCACGTCGACCCCGGCGTCGCCCAGGCGCCGGGCGAGGGTGCCGAGCTGGCCGGGAGTCTCCTGGTCCAGCCGGGCGAGGACGACGTCGCGCACCACCGCCGGGCCGAGCCCCGCCGCCGTGACCGCCCGGAGCGCGCGGGCGCCGTCGTGCACCAGGTAGTGGGCGACCGCGACGTCGCCCATCGTGAAGACGCCGCCGCCCTCCAGGCTGACGCCCGCCGCACCGAGGGCCTCGCCCAGGTCCGCGAGCGCCCCGGGGCGGTCGGGCAGGCGGACCTCCAGGTCCCGCAGGTGACCCTTCATCCGACCGTCACCGCTAGGCTGACCTCGACGGGGACCGCCAGCGAGGCGGCCACGTAGCAGGCGTGGTGCGCCTGTTCGGCCAGGTCCCGCACCAGCGCGTCGTCGGTCCCGCCGGCCACGCGGACGGTCACGGTCAGGCGGATCGTCCCGAGGCGCTGGGGCGCGGCGGTCAGGTCCAGGTGGCTGGAGGCATCGTCGTCGTAGGCGAGCACGTCCACCCCGGCGCGGGCGGCGGCCCCGAGGAAGGAGAGCATCTGGCACGACGACGCCGCCATCACCACGAGCTGCTCGGGGTTGAGCCGGTCGGGGTCCCCGCGGAGGGCGGAGTCGGCGCTCAGCTCGACCACGGGGGTGGCGGGTGCGGCGGTCGCGACGTGGTCGCGCGAGTAGGAGCGGATGCCGCCGCCGGTGGAACCGGCCCAGTGCAGGCGGGTGGCGTAGGGGTGGGACGGCGTGCTGGGTGGCTGGCTCATGCCGGGACCGTAGGTCGGAAACCCTTCGGTGGACGCCGAAACGTCCGCGCCATACCGTCGGGCGATGGCCCGGGACCGAGACTTCACCGTGGTGGGCCGGGCGCTGTCCACGCCGGCGCGCTCCGTGTTCCTCAACCTGCTCCTGGACGGGACCAGTCGTCCGGCGGGCGAGCTGGCGACGGCGGCCGGCGTGAGCGCCTCGACCGCCTCGGAGCACCTGACCGTTCTGGTCGACGCCGGGCTCGTGACCGCCCGGACGCAGGGTCGGCACCGCTACTACGCCCTCGCGGGCCAGGACGTCGCGGCCGCGCTGGAGTCCCTCGGCGTGCTGGCCGACGCCGCGCCCGTCTCGGGGTACCGCCGCAGCCGTCGGGCCGAGTACCTGGCCGCCGCGCGGTTCTGCTACGACCATCTCGCCGGACGCCTCGGCACCGGCCTGACGGACGCCTGGGTGCGGTCCGGCTGGCTCGCCGGGCGCGACGAGCTCGCCCTGACCGACGTGGGCGCCGTCGGGCTGCGCGAGCTCGGGGTGGACGTCGACGGCGCCGTCACCGCCCGGCGCCCCACCACCCGGGCCTGCCTGGACTGGACCGAGCGCCGGCCGCACCTGGCCGGGGCGCTCGGCTCCGCCGTCGGTACGCGGTTCCTCGACGCCGGCTGGGTGACCCGGCACCGGTCCGGACGGGGCCTGGACGTGACCGACTCGGGACGGTTGCTGGTCCGGGAGACGTGGGGCCTCGACCTGGTGGAGCCGGGACGCGCGCGGGTCAGGTAGGCCGGGTCAGTCCGTCGCGCGCGGCCCGCGACCCGCGCCGCCGGTCCACTGCCGGCGGAACCAGCCCTCCCAGGTGTGCCCGCCGAACCGCTCGCCGGCGGCGACCAGGTGCTCGAAGGAGTGGTAGCCGGCGGGCAGCGGGACACGCCACGGCGCCGGGGTCGAACCACCGACGGAGCCCTTGGCGCGGTAGCGCCGCAGCCGCGGCATCCCGGCCGGCTCCTCCTCCCGCATCGGCACGATCTCCAGCGCGATGCCCCGCTTGTCGGTCACGCGCAGGGCCCCGAAGACCTTGCCCTTGACCCAGCCGCTCACCTTGGCCTTCAGGTGGTCGACGGGCCCGCCGATCGTGGGCAGCTCCGGCGGCAGCTCGAAGGCCAGCCCGATGCGCTCCGCCTGGGTCCACCGGACCAGGTCCCAGGACGTGCCGTGCCAGAACCAGATGCCCGCGACGTCGACCACGATGCCGCGCGGCCGGGTGACCCGCCAGAACGAGGCGATGAACAGCACGCACAGGCCGCCGAACAGCAGGCCGAAGAACCCGGCGATCCACTTGGCGGCGGGGTCGGGGTCGGTCACGACGGCGTAGCCGCACGCCCAGCCGAGCGGGCCGGTCAGCAGGATGCCGACCACGAGGGTGATCGCGCCGAGCCGCCCGAGGTCCAGCCGGTGCGCGTCGGGCGAGAGGACCGGCGCGGCGCCGCCCGCGGCCGCGCCCGTCATGTCCTGATCTGTCACGCGCGCAGCGTAGTGCACACGCCCCGACGCCGGGCGGCAGACGGTCGGGCGAGTGGCGGTCGGGCGAGCTGCGGTCAGGCGGCGGCCGGTGCCGTCAGGCCCAGGAGCGCCAGGCTGTTCCGCCAAAGCGCGTCGAGCTGCGACGGGTCGTTGAACACCTTGGCGAAGAGCACGAGCCCCTCGAGCTGGGCGACGATCGCCTTGGCGGCCCCGTCGACGCCGTCGGCCAGGGGCTGGACGTCCCCGGACTCGACGGCCGCGGCGAGCCGGGCCGAGATCATCTCGATCTGCTCGTCGAAGATCTCCTGCAGGCGCAGCCGCACCGGCTCGTTCTGGGAGCTGACCTCCAGGGCGAGGTTGCCGAACAGGCAGCCCGCGACCCAGCCGGTACCCGTCAAGGCGTCGACCTGCATCTGCGCGGTGGCGTCGAACAGCCCGCGCAGCCGCTCGAGCATGGTGCCGGGGCCGTCGAGGATTCCGGTCCACACGCCCTTCTGCCACGACCAGTGCCGGTCGATCACGGCCAGCGCAAGCGCCTCCTTGGACGGGAAGAAGTAGTAGAACGACCCCTTGTTCACGCCGGCGCGCGCACACAGCTCCGCGACGCCGATCGAACCGTAGGGACGCTGGGAGAACAGTTCCACGCCCGCTTCGATCAGGCGTTCACGACCATCTGAGCTTCTCGGCATGTTGACAGCATACGACCGGTCAACTATAAATGGGAACCCCAGTAGTTGACCGACCGTCTACAAAGGAAAGAAGACCATGAGCACTCGCAAGGTTGCCGTCATCACCGGAGCGTCCCAGGGCATCGGCGCCGGCCTGGTCGACGCGTACCGCCAGCTCGGGTACGCCGTCGTCGCCAACTCGCGCTCCATCGACCGGGACGAGGCCGACGACCTCGCCGTCGTCAGCGGAGACATCTCCGACCCCGCGACCGCGGACCGGATCATCAAGACCGCCGTCGAGCGCTTCGGCCGCGTCGACACGGTCGTGAACAACGCGGGCGTGTTCATCGCCAAGCGGTTCACCGAGTACACCGCCGCGGACCTCGAGACCATGGTCGGCATCAACGTCGCCGGCTTCTTCCACCTCACGCAGCGGGCGATCCCCCTCATGCAGGCGGCCGGCGGCGGCCACGTGGTGAGCATCACCACGACCCTCGTCGAGAGCGCGCTGTCGGTGTTCCCGTCCGCGCTCGCCTCCGTGACCAAGGGCGGGATCGCCTCGGCCACCCGCGCCCTAGCCATCGAGTACGCGGCCGAGGGCATCCGCTTCAACGCCGTCTCCCCCGGCGTCATCAAGACCCCGCTCCACCCCGAGGAGACCCACGAGACGCTCGCCGGCCTGCACCCGCTGGGGCGCATCGGCGAGGTGGACGACGTCGCCCGCGGCGTCCTCTACCTGGAGCAGTCACCCTTCGTCACGGGCGAGTTCCTGCACGTCGACGGCGGGCAGATCGCGGGCCACTGACCCGCCCGGGGCGGCCCACCCGGGCCGCCCCGCGCTCGGCCGGGCAGCCCGGCCGACACCCCCGGCCGGACATCACGGCCACGCAGCGCACCGGCCCCCGGACCGGGACGAGGAGAAGGAATCATGGTTCAGCACGACACCAGCGAGCACGACACGAACGAGCGCGACGCGATCCAGCCCGGCGACACGGCTCCCGGCGACACGGCTTTCGGCGACGCCACCGCGGTGATCTCCGCGCTGCTCGACCGGTGGTCCGACGGGATCCGCCGTCGCGACCTGGCGCACATCGCCGCCCAGTTCACCGAGGACGCCCTGTTCCAGGGCTTCGACCCCGAACCCTCCTTCGGGCGGGACGCCGTCTCGGCGTACTACGGCAAGCAGCCCGCGGGTCTCACCGCGGACTACACCCTGATCCGCACCAGCGCCCTGGGCGACCACGCAGCCCTCGGCTACGCCGCGGTCGCCTTCCACCGCCCCGGCGGACCGGTGAACGTCTTTCTCACCGTCGTCGCGGTCCGCGAGGAGGGAAGCTGGCTCATCAGCCACTACCACGTCTCGCGCGTGCAGTAGCGGGGCGCAGCAGCAGCCGCGCAGGACCTGTCGCGCGGCACCGGCCGCGCTCGCCGGCTCAGCGGCTGCGGCCGGCTTCCCGCACGCCGTCGCCGTCGCCGTCGGCATCCTCGTCCGGGCCGGCGCCCCCGGCCGCCTCCCGGGCCGACGCCGCCGCCGTGGCCTCCAGCAGGTCGGCGAGCGCGCGCAGGCGCTGCGCGACCTGCTCCCCCAGCGGCGTCAGGCCGTACTCCACGCGGGGCGGGATGGTGGTCACGACGTCACGCGTGACCATGCCGTCCCGCTCCAGGGCCTGCAGCGTCTGGGACAGCATCTTCTCGCTGACCCCCTCGACGCGGCGGCGCAGCGCGTTGAACCGGTAGCTGCCCTCCCCCAGCGCGAGCAGCGCGAGCGAGGCCCACTTGGACGTGACCACCTCGAAGGCCGCCCGGGAGGTGCAACCGCGCGCGAAGACGTCGGTCACCAGCTCCTGCGGCGGCCCGCTCGGGCCGTCGCCCGGCAGGTCGGCGGGTTCCAGGTCGGTGATGCTCACGGCCCCAGGGTACCGCGCACACTCGGAATGTGGTGTACTTTCGATTCGTTAGTGCTATCCGTTGGCAACTGACCAACTACCCGCACCGCGAACTGGAGAGAACCATGACCACCTACGCCGTCACCGGGGCGACCGGACACCTGGGCCGCCTCGTCGTCGAGGAGCTGCTGTCCCGTGGCGTGCCCGCCGCCGACGTCGTCGCGATCGCCCGCACGCCCGAGAAGGCCGCCGACCTCGCCGAGCGCGGCGTGCAGGTCCGCGAGGGCGACTACGACCGGCCCGAGACCCTCCCCGGCGCCCTGGCCGGGGTGCAGCGGCTGCTGCTCGTCTCCGGCAGCGAGCCCGGTGCGCGCGTGCCGCAGCACACCGCGGTGATCGACGCCGCGAAGGCCGCCGGCGTCGAGCGCATCGCCTACACGAGCATCCTCAACGCCGACGACACCACCAACCCGCTCGCCGGGGAGCACCAGGCCACCGAGCAGGTGCTGCGCGCGTCGGGCGTCCCGGTCACGCTGCTGCGCAACGGCTGGTACACCGAGAACTACACCGAGCGGCTCGCCGAGTACCTGGAGCGCGGAGAGATCGTCGGGGCAGTGGCGGGCGGCAAGGTCTCGGCCGCCCCGCGCGCGGACTACGCCGGCGCGGCGGCGTCCGCCCTGCTGGCCGACGACGCGGCCGGCTCCGGGGCCGGCTCCGGGACCACCGACGGCAGCGCGCCCGTCGTCGTCCACGAGCTGGGCGGGCCCGCGTTCACCTTCACGGAGCTGGCGACGACGATCAGCGACGTCACCGGCACCGCGGTGGCCTACCGCGACCTGTCGGTGGCCGACTACGCGGCCGAGCTCCAGCAGGTCGGCCTCGACGCCGGGACCGCCGGCTTCGTGGCCGGGCTCGACGCCTCGATCGCGGCCGGCGACCTGCAGACCGACCGCGACGACCTGGACCGCCTCCTGGGTCGTCCCGCCACCCCGCTGGCCGACGTCGTGCACGCCGCGCGCGGCTGAGCCCGCCGCGCGGCCGGTCCGCGCAGTCGGACCGGCCGAGCAGTCGGACCGGGCGAGGGGTAACGACAGACACTCCCTCATCCGCACGGCGCGTGTTGAATGGGAGCATGCGAGGAGCAATCATTCATGGAGCCGGGGACGTCCGCTTCGAGGAGCGGACGGACCCCGCCGTCGTCGAACCGACCGACGCCGTCATCCGGACCGTCGCCGCCTGCGTGTGCGGTTCGGACCTCTGGCGCTACCGCGGGATCTCCGAGGTCAAGCGGCCCACGCCGATCGGCCACGAGTACGTCGGCGTCGTCGAGCAGGTCGGCGCCGACGTCACCACCGTCAAGCCCGGCGACTTCGTGGTCGGCGGGTTCCTGCACAGCGACAACACGTGCGCGGTGTGCCGCAAGGGCATGCAGGCCAACTGCCTGCACGGCGGCGGCTACGACGGCTGCCAGGCCGAGAAGATCCGGATCCCGAACGCGGACGGCACCCTGCTCGCCACCCCCGGCGAGCCGGACGCCGACCTGATCCCCAGCCTGCTGAGCCTGTCGGACGTGATGTGCACCGGCTGGCACGCGGCCGTCTCGGCCGGGGTCGGGCCAGGTTCGAGCGTCGTGGTCGTGGGCGACGGCGCCGTCGGGCTGAGCGGCGTCCTGGCCGCGGCCCAGCTCGGTGCCACCACGATCATCGCGATGAGCCGGCACGCGTCGCGGCAGAAGGTGGCCGAGGAGTTCGGCGCAACCCACATCATCGCCGAGCGCGGCGAGGAGGGCCTCGCCAAGGTGCTGGAGCTGACCGAGGGCATCGGCGCGGACGCAGTGCTGGAGTGCGTGGGCACCGCGGAGGCCCGGGCCCAGTCGGTGGAGCTGGTCCGGCCGGGCGGCATGATCGGCCTGGTCGGCGTGCCGCACGGCGACCTGCCCACCGACACGCTGTTCTGGGGCAACAAGGGCATCCACGGCGGCGTCGCGCCGGTCCGCGCCTACCTGCCGCACCTGCTGGACCTGGTGTGGAAGCGCGAGATCGACCCGGGCAAGGTCTTCGACCTGACCCTGCCGCTGTCGGAGGTCGCGGAGGCCTACCGCGCCATGGACGACCGGCGCGCGATCAAGGTGCTGCTGCAGAACTGACGGCCGCCGCTGGGCCGCTGTCGCCGGCTTCTGCCGCTGACCGCCCCGCGGCGGCGGAAACGACCATGCACTTGCTGCCAACCGGAGCTCGCGGCTGGCAGCAGGTGCATGGTCGTTTTTCTGCGGTCCGGCCGGTGCAGGTCCGGGTGCGATGATGATCGCGCGAGTGGAACACCCCGTCCGTTTCGGCGAAGCGAGAGTCATGACCCAGCACCCGGGCACCGCGTCCGTGGACATCACACACCACGAGACCGCGCCGCCCGAGGCCCTCGAACCGTACCCGGCGCGCGAGCTGCGGTCCGACGCGCGCGACAACCGCGAGCGCATCCTCCAGGTGGCGCGCGCGACGTTCGCGGAGCACGGGATCGACGTCCCGATGCGAGAGCTGGCCCGGCGCGCCGGCGTCGGGCCGGCGACGCTGTACCGGCGCTTCCCGACCAAGGAGGCGCTGGTCACCGAGGCGTTCGGCGAGCAGATGGCGACCTGCTCGAGGATCGTCGAGCAGGGACTGGCCGACCCCGATCCGTGGCACGGGCTCGGCGCGGTGATCGAGGAGGTGTGCGTGATGCACGCCCTGGACCGCGGCTTCACGGCCGCGTTCGTGACGGCGTTCCCCAAGGCCGTCGACTTCGCCCGCGAGCGCACGCACACCCTGCGGTCGCTGGCCGAGCTCATCCAGCGCGCGAAGGACTCCGGCGGCCTGCGCCGCGACTTCGTGCTCGACGACCTGATCATGCTGATCATGGCGAACTCGGGCATCCGGGCCTCGTCCCGCAAGGCCGCTGTCGCCGCCTCCCGCCGGTTCGCGGCGCTGCAGATCCAGTCGATCAGCGCCCGGCCCGACGTCGCGCCGCTGCCGCCCGCCGTCCGGCTGCCGCTGCTGGCCGCGATCTAGGACTCCCCCCGGCGGGCCGCCTACGACCGGGCGCGCCCGACGAAGGACTCGATCCCGTCCAGGACCCGCGACAGGCCGAACTCCCAGACGCGCTCGGCGTCGTGCAGGCCGCCGTACCGGACGGTCGCGGCGGTCCCGACCCGCGCGGCCAGCGCGTAGCGGTCCACCAGGACCCGTGCCATGTGAGGCTCGTGCGCCGACCACCACTCCGCGTCGTCCTGGCCGGATCGCTCGGGGAGCGACCGCCACGCGAGCAGGCCGGCCGTGGCATCACGGGCGTAACCCAGCACCAGGGTCAGCACGAGGTCCATCTCGACGTCGGACAGCCCGATCCCGTCGACGGCGCGCAGCTCGGCGTCGTACTTGGCGATCGTCCCCGGCCCGAGCGGGGGCCGGCTCTCGAAGCGGCCCAGCAGCCACGGGTGCCGCTCGTAGAGCGCCCGGTTCGCGCGAGCGACCCGCTCCAGCCGCGAGCGCCAGGCGTTCCCGTCGCCCGCGTCGCCCGCGTCGCCCGGCCCGACGCCGTCCGCCCCGCCGACGCCGTCCGCCCCGCTGGCGGCGTCGTAGCGAACCTCGGCGAGCACCCGGTCGACCATGAGGTCGAGCAGCTCCGCCTTGTCCCGCACGTGCCGGTAGAGCGACATGGCACCCACGCCCAGCCGGTCGGCGACCCGCCGCATCGAGAGGCTGTCCAGGCCTCCGTCGTCGGCGGCCTCCACGCCCGCCGCCACGATCCGGTCGAGACCCAGCCCGGGCTTGCGCCCGAGCCCGGAGGACACCCGCGTGCCCCACAGCAGGTCCAGGGTCCGCACCCGGTCCCGCTCGTCGCCCACGTCTCCCATGCGTCGCCTCCTCCGGCTCGTCGCCCGCGCAGCGCGCCGGCATCGTCGACTATAGTTTGCGTACGCCGTACCCAAATGGCGCGGCGAGCACACGGACGGCAGCGGAATCAGGGAGGCACCAGTGGTAGCAGCAGCATTCCGGGTGGGTCTGCGGGTGGGCGACGTCGTCGCAGCGGCGGAGCTCTACCGAGGCTTCGGCTTCGGGGAGGTGGGCTCGATCCCGGGCCCCGACGGCGGTCCGGTGATGACGATCCTGGCGCGCGGCGAGGTGCAGCTGATCGTCGACGCCCTGGTCGGCATGCCGTTCCCGGACAGCGAGCGCGAACGGCTCACCCAGCGGGGCCCGCGCGGGCTCGGCGTGGCCATCGGCCTGGGTGTGGAGGACCTGGCCGCGAGCTACGACTACTGCCGGGCATCCGGCTGCACCATCACGTCGGAGCCGGCCGACGAGGCCTGGGGCGACCGGGTGTTCGAGTGCGTCGACCCCTTCGGCTACCAGTGGGAGTTCTCCGAGCCCATCAAGGACTGGGACGCCACCGCAGGCCTGGACGCCGCGCAGGAGAGCTGGTTCGGCGGTCAGGCCTGAGCAGGATGCGCGGGCGCCGACGTGTCGTCGAGCGCGCCGCGCACCTCGCGGACGATGCGCGCCATCGCCTCCTCGGCGGCCTCGGCGTCGCCCGCGGCGACCGCCCGAGCCACCGCCTCGTGCGCGTCGAGCGCCTCCGGCACGGGATAGGCGGGCATGAGGCCCAGGTGGATGCGCCCGGAGATCACGACGGCGACGACGTCGGCGAGCGCGGTGAACAGCTCGTTGCCGCTGGAGCGCAGGAGCAGCTCGTGCATGCGGATGTCGAGCGCCAGGAACTCCGCACTGTCGCCCTCGCCCGCCTCGCCGAGCTTGCGCATCTGTCCGGCGGTGACGACCAGCTCGTCGCGGACCGCCGCCGTCGCCCCGCGGGCCGCCCCGGCCGCCGCCCGCGGCTCGACGGCCTGGCGAAGCTCGGTGAGCGAACGCAGCTGCGACGTGCGGCCCGGGCCGTCCAGGCGCCACGCGATGACCCGGGGGTCGAGCACGTTCCAGGCCGAGTGGGGCAGCACCACGATGCCCACGCGGGGGCCGGACCGGACCAGGCCGAGGCCTTCGAGCAGCCGCATCGCCTCGCGCGCGACCGTGCGGGACACCCCGAACTCGCTGCCGATCCCGTCGAGCGTCAGCGCTGCGCCGGCCGGCAGCTCACCAGCGGTGATGCGGCGGCCCAGGGCGTCGAGGACGGGGCTGTGCAGCACTGGGGGCATGCTCACAGCCTAGTTGGCGCCATCCCGACCGGCGGATTGGTCACACCATTGGTGACATGAATCACGCACGAATGGTGTCATCAATGGGTGAAGATAGGTGCCATGGACACAGACGTCACCGAGACAGCGATGTTCTCGACCGAGACAAGCGGCGGCCCGGCTGGGCCTGCCGGGACCGATCCCGCACCCCGTGCCATCGTCGTGATGGGCGTGGCCGGCTCGGGCAAGACCACCGTCGCAGCCCTGCTCGCCGGGCGCCTCGGCGCGTCGTTCGCCGAGGGCGACGACTTCCACTCGCCGGAGAACGTCGCCAAGATGGCCGCGGGCCACCCCCTGGACGATGACGACCGCTGGCCCTGGCTGCGCGGCATCCGCGACTGGTTCGCCAAGGAGCTGAACGAGGGGCGCAGCGCGGTGGTGCCGTGCAGCGCCCTGCGCCGCAGCTACCGCGACCTGCTGGAGACGGCGGGCCGCGACACGAACGGCGGCGGGACGACCGGCAGCGTGCAGTTCGTGCACCTCACCGGCTCGTACGACCTGCTGCGCACCCGCATCCAGGGACGCGCCGGGCATTTCATGAAGCCCGAGATGCTCGACAGCCAGCTCGCCGCGCTGGAGCCGCTGGCCGACGACGAGCCCGGGTTCTCCGTGGACGTCTCGCCGCGCCCGGACCAGATCGTCGACGAGATCCTGCACCTCCTGGGAGAGGACGACTGATGCTCGACACCGCCATCTCCACCGCCATCTCCACCACCGTCTCCGCCGCGGCGGACGCCGCCCCGACCGCCTCGACCCCGCAGCTCGTCCTCGCCGCGCTCATCGGCATCGTCGTCATCGTCGGGCTCATCGTCTGGCTCAAGATGCACCCGTTCCTCGCACTGGTCCTCGGTTCGGGCGTGCTCGCGATCGTGGCCGGGGTGGGCCTCACGGACACGTTCACCAGCTTCACGGCAGGTCTCGGATCCACCGTCGCGGGCGTGGGTGTGCTCATCGCGCTCGGCGCGATCATCGGCAAGCTGCTCATCGACTCGGGCGGCGCCGACCGGATCGTCGACACGATCCTGGACCGGACGCCGGTGCGGCGTCTGCCCTGGGCCATGGCGCTCATCGCGTTCGTGGTCGGCATCCCGCTGTTCTTCGAGGTCGGCGTGGTGCTGCTGATCCCGGTCGTGATGATCGTGGCGCGCCGCATGCGTGCCAACCCCGTGCTGGTCGGCATCCCCGCCCTCGCCGGGCTCTCCGCGCTGCACGGCCTGGTGCCGCCGCACCCCGGGCCGCTGCTCGCGATCGACGCGCTCGGCGCGAACCTGGGCCTCACGCTCGGCCTCGGCCTGCTGGTCGCCGTCCCGACGGTGATCATCGCCGGACCGCTGCTCGCCATCCCGCTCACCCGCTGGGTGCGGCTCGACCCGCCCACCACCGTCCTCGGCATGTCCGACGGCGCCGCGGGCGGCACGGCTACGAGCGGCACCGGCGGCTCGCCGTCGTCCGGCGGCGCCGGGACCACCGCGACGGCGACGGATGCCGCCACCACCACCACGCTGCGCAAGCCCTCGTTCGGCATCTCGGTCCTGGTCGTCCTGCTCCCCGTGATCCTGATGCTCGCGCGGTCCGTCGTCGAGATCGCGGGCGCCACCGGGACCGGCTACGGCACCGTGCTGGAGTTCCTCGGCGAGCCGCTCGTGGCGCTGCTCATCACGTCGCTGTTCGCGCTGGTCGCGTTCGGCACCGCCGTCGGCCGCACGCGTCAGCAGCTCGGCGACCTCGTCGGCTCCTCCTTCGCCCCGATCGCCGGGATCCTCCTCATCGTGGGCGCGGGCGGCGGCTTCAAGCAGACGCTCGTGGACTCGGGTGTCGGCGACGTGATCGCGTCCGGCATCGCCGACGCCGGGATCACCCCGCTGCTGGCCGGGTGGCTCGTGGCGGCGCTCATCCGCATCGCCACCGGTTCGGCGACCGTCGCGACGATCACCGCCGCGGGCATCATGGCGCCCCTGGCCGCCGGGCTGGAGCCCACCCAGGCCGCGCTGCTCGTGCTCGCCATCGGCGCGGGCTCGGTGTTCCTCTCCCACGTGAACGACGCCGGGTTCTGGCTCGTCAAGGAGTACTTCGGCATGACCGTGGGCCAGACCTTCAAGACCTGGTCGCTCATGGAGTCGGTGCTCTCGGTCGTGGCCCTGCTGGTGGTCCTGCTGCTCGGCATCGTCGTCTAGCCCGAACCACCCGCCCACCGCACCGTTGAGTGCTGGGTATTCGCCCTTCTGGCACACAGAAAAGGGCGAAGATCCAGCACTCAACGTTGCGGTCCGAGTCGGGGGTGGTTTACCAGGTGAGGTGGGTGTCGCCCTTCTTGACGTGGAAGGTGTGCGGGCGGGCGCCCGGGACCGTCACCGTGATCGTCGTGCGGGCCGTCGTCGTGACGTCCATCGAGCTCCCGCCGCGGACGGCGTCCAGCACCACGTCCCGGGCGACGATCCGGCCGCCCTCGGCGCGCACCACCGTGCGGCCGTCACGCTCCAGCGTCGTCGTACGCGGACCCGCCGTCACGGACCACGCGTGTCCCTTCAGGGGCACCTCCGAGACGGTGTTGGTGCCGGGCAGGCCGAGCGTGCCGAAGCGGAAGCCGTCGGCGTCGCCCCACGGCTCGTCCGCGATGAGCTCCTGCGTGCTCATCAGCGGCATCAGGTTGGACCACGAGTACGTGCGCCACGCGGTGTCCGTGGCCACGGAGTTGATGACCTGGCCGGGCTCGGGGTCGAAGTACTCCGGGAACCAGCCGATCTCCTTGTAGGAGGTCAGCCACATCGCCGTCGACTTCGTGGCCACCTCGGCGGCCGCCTCGTCCAGGCCGTACCGCTTGAGGCCGTCGTAGACGGTGGCGTTCATCGGGGGCCAGGCGGCGCCCTGCCACTCCTCGCAGGAGTCCTCCTCGCCCGGCGACTGGAAGTACCGGTAGGCCTCCGTCGACTCGTTGGCGCGCCCCGCGCAGAACGCCGGGTCGTTGCGCGCCACGCTCGGGATGACGAACTCGCCGCCGTACTCCTCCGGGTTCTCCAGGTGGTCGCGCACCAGGATCTCCGCACGCTCCGGCGTCGCCAGCCCGCCGAACAGCGGGTAGAAGACCGTGGGCGTGTTGGTCGGCTCCCAGCTCCCGTCGAGGTACCGGTTGAGGTAGAGGCCGCGCTCCTCGTTCCACAGGTGCTCGTTCATGCGCACCTCGAGCCGCTCGTGCAGCGCGGCGTACCGCTCCGCCCCGGCGGTGTCGCCGAGCACCGTGGCCATCTGCGCCAGGTTCTCGGCCATGAGCCCGTAGTAGGAGTTGAGCGCGACGTCGGTCAGGTTGGTGTTCTCGCGCGTGTCGGTGCCGCCGTCGCGCGGGACCTCGACGTAGTTCCAGTACTGCGGGCTGTCGTCCAGGCCGAGGTGGTTGCCGCGGCCGCCCCGCCGCTCCTCCACCCACGGGCTCTCCAGCAGCCCGTCCTGGTCGGTGTCGAACTCCGGCATCCGCTCGATGTACCGCGTCATGATCGGGTAGACGAGCTCCAGGATGCTGCGGTCCCCCGTGCGCGTGTACGCCCGCCAGGCGGCGTAGGTGTGCATCGGGCCGGCGTGGAGCTGGTCGTAGCGCGGACCCTTCTGGTCGTAGAAGTCGCGGATGTGGTCGAGCGCCGTCGCGGGGTCGACGCTCAGCTCGGTGATGGCGTCCCAGGCGGAGTCCCAGCCCAGGAAGATGTCGTCACCACCGCCGCCGAGGCCCCACATGACGAACGACCTGTCGTACTTCTCGTCCCAGTTGTCGTTCAGCGACATCGCGTCGCGCAGGTACGTCGCCGCCTGGCCGGTCGGGCCGCGACCGTGGAGCGTGTCGTCGTCGGCCCGCGCCTCGGCGCGGTCCAGGATCCGCGTCACGTCCCGCGTGCTCAGGCGCGAGCGCTCCGGCGCCTCGGTCGAGACCGCGGCGTGGAACGCGACGGTCTCGCCCTTGTCCAGCGCGTACCGCTGCGCGACGGCGCCCTCGCCCGCCGCGTACTCCTTGCCGGCCAGGCCCTTGAGCAGCTCGGCGACGTTCGCGTAGCCGGTGGTCTCCTCGGGCGTCTCGGTCGAGTCGAGCCGGAAGCTGCCGACCTGGGACGCGTCCCGCACGCCCGCCGACGTCGCGACGATCGAGCGCTCCCCCTCCGGGCGGTACGTGCTGGGCTCGGACCACGGCGGGCTGGCCTGCAGGAACACCTCGGTGTCGTCGGTCAGGGCGGTCGCCGAGCCCACGATCTCGCCGCCGTCCGTGGTCGAGAACCGCAGCCGGACGGTGCGGGTGTCGCGCACGGCCGCCTCGTACGCGGCCTCCTGGACCGGCAGCTGCTCGCGGGCCTTCGCGACCTCCGCCTCGGACCAGTCCTCGGGGTGCGCGAGGACGGCGCGCAGCGCGCCGATCGTCTCCGGCGTGATGTTCCGGTTGTCCGTGGTCATGTCGATCTCGTAGTACGAGCCGTCGGGCGTGACCGTCCCGATCCGCTTGATCCACGGGACCATGTTGTCGTCGAGCACGCGGCCCTGCGGCGTCACCATGTTGAACGCCAACGAGAACCGCGCGTGCCCCTCGCCGACCAGGAGTGCGCCGTCGAACTCCTGCTCCTTGAAGCCCGGCAGGGCGAACGGGAGGGACCGCGGGGCGTAGTCGTCCTCGGGCCCCCCGCCCCCGGTCCCGGCGGCTCCGGCGACCTGCGCGACGGCGGTGCCGTCGTTCGTGGCGCTGGTGCCGGCGGTGGTGCCGGTGCCGGCGGTGGCAGCCGTGCTGGCGACGGCGGCGCCGGTGCTGGCATCTGCGGCGAGCGCGCCCGCCGCGAGCGGGACGGTGACCAGGGCGCCGGCCACGAGGGCGGCTCCGAACCTGGCAGTCGTTCGTCGGCTCATCTATGAACCCTTCACGTCGATGTGAACGCTAACAACCCGAACCCTAGATGCTGGTCACATGACATACAAGTGCAGAGTTGTCCGGATTCGGACGGTCGCGTGCGTGCGTCCGAGCCGTGTCCGGTACCGCGTGCCCCGTGCCGCATGCCCCGTGCCGCGTGGCTGCCGGCCTCTCGACGGCTACCCAGTCATCGGGCCCAGCACAGATGCTCTTTCCAGGCCCGATCGCTGGGTAGAAGCGCACATCGTCGGTCGGGGCGGCGCAGCTCGCGATCGACGGCACCGACCCTCGCGTCCCGCGGCTGCGGCGCCGGACCGGATCCGCGGCCCGAGCGGTCAGTCGGCGGGTCAGTCCGCTGGTCAGCCGGCCGGCCGGGCCTCAGCGAGGCGCAGGAGCAGCCGGGCCAGCTGGAACCGCGCGCGTCCGTGCAGCGATCGCGGGTCGTAACCCAGCTCGGTCGTCAGGGCGTCGTGGCGGACCTGGAGCGTCGAGTGGTGCATGCCGAGCGCCGTCGCCGCGGCGCGCACGCTCTCCGCCGCGGCCAGCTCGTCGAGCACGGCGCGGGTCCGGGTGTCGAGCCGCGACAGGGCGACGACGTCCGGCTGCTGGGCCGCGACGGGTTCGAGCGCCCCGACGGCGGCCAGGACGACCCCGAGGTCCCCGGCGTCGACCACGGCGTTGCTCGCCGAGGACAGCCGGAGGGCGAGGAGCGCGGTCCGGAAGGACTCCGCGAGGCGGTCGGCGGGCTGCACGAGTCCCAGCCCGGCAGGCCCGGTGATCCCGGTGTCCCGGCCGAGCACCACGGCACGTACCAGGCCGTCGGGGGTCGCCACGACGGTCGACGGCGCGCCCGACGCGTTTCGCGGCTCCGCCCCTGACGCGTCCCCTGACACCGTTCCCGACAGCGCGGCCGACACGTCCCGCGAGGCCGGGAGCGCCGCGACCCGGTACGCGCGCGCCGGATCGAGTCTGAGCCGGGACAGCGCGATCCGGCGCTCGCCGACGTCCCGGGTCGCGTCGATCAGCGTCGCCAGGGAGCTGCCGGGTTCGCCGTCGTGCCGCGCCCGGACGAGGTCGACGGCGAGCGCCAGCCGCTCGACGACCATGTCGTCGTTGGCGTGGGCGGAACCCTCGCGCTCGAGCCAGACACGTCCGTCGGCGACCGGCCGGGAGAGCCGGTGCTCCCGAGGACCCGCAGTCGCGGCGGGAGCCTCGGCAGCACCCACGACCGCGGTGCCGGCAGCCCCGGTCTCAGTCCCCGTCCCGGTCTCAGCCCCCGCCCCGGTTCCGGATCCGGGACCGACGGCGCCGTCCGGCAGCCGGCCGCCGTCGGGACCCACGCGATACGTCCGCCGTCCGACGACGGCGCCGGCGACCGTCCCGCTGAGCACGGCGGCCCCCCGCAGCAGCGCCTGGAGCCCGACGCCGCCCGCCACGAGCACGTCGAAGTAGGTCACGACCTTGAGGCTCTCGCTGGCCGCAGGGTCCAGAGCGGTCAGCCGGCCCACGAGTTCTTGCATGTTCGCTCCATCGCGCGTGTGGGCCAACACACTAGCGGCAGGCGCACCAGCGGGAGGCGCACCGCGGGAGACCGTCGTCAGACGCCGAGCGTGCGCGCGATCCAGGAGTCCCGGGCCGTGCGCATCGCCTTGGCCAGGACGGTGTGCGGGGCCATGATGTCGAACCCGTGGAACCCGCCGGGCCACACGTGCAGCTCCGCCTGCACGCCCGCCGCCCAGAGCGCGGAGGCGTAGGCGACGTCCTCGTCCCGGAAGACCTCCGCGCTGCCGCAGTCGATGAACGCCGGCGGCAGGCCGGTCAGGTCGGTCGCCCGGGCAGGAGCGGCGTAGACCGAGACGTCGTCCGTGCCGCGCCGGTCGCCCAGCAGGGCCGACCACCCCGTGATGTTCGAGCTGCGGTCCCACACGCCGATCCCGTCCATCTGCGTGGTCGAGACCGTCCGGTCGCGGTCGTCGAGCATGGGGTAGATCAGCACCTGGCCCGCGAGCGCGGGACCGCCCTCGTCCCGGGCGATCAGCGCGGTGCCCGCGGCGAGGCCGCCCCCGGCGCTTCCTCCGGCGATGAGCAGGCGGTCGGGGTCGATGCCCAGCTCGGCGGCGTGCTCGGCGGTCCACACGAGACCCGCATAGCAGTCCCGGACGGGGTACGGGTCGGGGAACTCGGGTGCGAGGCGGTACTCCACCGTGACCACGACCGCGTCGAGGTCGTTGATCCAGCCCAGGAGCAGGTCGAGCCCCACGAACCGGTCGCCCATGATCATCCCTCCTCCGTGGGTGTGGAAGATCCCCGGGCCGACGCCGGTCCGGCCCTGCCGGCTCAGCACGCTCACCTCGATCTCGTCGCCGTCGTGCCCCGGAACGGTGACGTCGCGGCGCACGATCCCAGCCGCGGCGAGCACGTCGTCAACGCTGACCTCGGACGCGGGCGCGGCCTGACGCAGCAGCGGGATCATCTCCGGCGTGATGCTCGGCGGCATCTGGTCGGAGAGCAGGGTGAGCACGGCTTCGAGCTCAGGATCGAACGGCGGCCTCCTGACGGTCTCGGTCATGTGAACTCCCTCGTTCAGCGGTGTGGCTGCGGCCCCGCAGCGCTGCGACCAGTCTTGACGCCCGGACCCGCGAGGACATCCGCCGAACGGCGCACACCTCGTGCCGATCATCCGCCATCCGGCGGATGCTCGCGCTCAGCCGCGCAGGTACGCGAGCACGGCCCGCACCCGGCGGTGCCCGGTCTCGTCGACGGTGAGGCCGAGCTTGGCGAACACGTTGCCGATGTGCTTGGCCACCGCGGCGTCGCTCACCACGAGCCGCGCGGCGATCTCCGGGTTCGAGCGGCCCTCGGCCATGAGCGCGAGCACCTCCCGCTCGCGGGGCGTCAGGGCGTCCAGCGGGGACGCGCGCCGGTCGAGCAGCGACCGGACGATCTGCGGGTCGATCACCGTGCCGCCCGACGCGACGACCTCCAGCGACGTCATGACGTCGCTCACGCGCCCGATGCGGTCCTTGAGCAGGTAGCCGATCCCGCCGGAGGAGCCCGCGAGCAGGTCCCGCGCGTAGGCGTCGGCGACGTACTGCGAGAGCAGGACGACGGGCAGCGCCGGGAAGTGCCGCCGGAGCTCGACCGCCGCGTCGATGCCGTCGTTCTCCAGCCGGGGCGGCATCCGGACGTCCGTGATCACCAGGTCGGGCAGCTCGCCGTGCGCGCCGTCGGCGAGGACGAGCCGCACGAGCTCGTCGGCGTCGCCCGTCACGTGCACCACCTCGTGGCCCACGCGTTCGAGCAACGAGACCAACCCGTCCCGCAGCAGCACCGAGTCCTCCGCCAGCACGACCCGCACGTCAGGCCACCCCGCGGGGCTCGGCAAGATCGCCCGGCCCGACGGCGGCCGCACGAGCCGGCAGGAGCAGGGTGATCGTCGTCGGACCGCCGTCCGGGCTCGTCACCGTCAGGTTCCCGCCGGCCGCCTCGGCACGCTCGCGCAGGCCGGCGAGCCCGGTCCCGGCGCGCGGGTCCGCGCCGCCCACGCCGTCGTCGTGGACCCGGACGGTCAGGACGTCGCCGTCCCGCGCCACCTCGACACCGGCGCCGAGCGCCCGGCTGTGGCGCGCGACGTTCGTCAGGGCCTCGCTGACCACGAAGTAGGCGCACAGCTCGACCTCGGCGTCGAACCGGCCCTCCACCGTGCTCGCCAGCGTCACCGGGACGTGCATGCGTGACGTCAGCTCGTGCACGGCGGGGGTGAGCCCGTGGTCGGCGAGCACCCGCGGGTGGATCGCGCGGACCGTGGAGCGCAGGTCGTCGAGCGCGGCCTCGGCGAGGTCGTGCGCCCGGTCGAGGTGGGCCCGCAGCCGGGCGACGTCGACGCCCGCCCGGGCCAGCTCGGCGGCGTCGAGCTCCGCGAGGTCCAGCTCCGCGGAGCCGAGGGCGATCGCGAGGGTCACCAGCTTCTGCTGGGCACCGTCGTGCAGATCACGTTCGATGCGTCGCAGGTCGCCCTCGAACGACCGGACCAGGTTCGCCCGCGACGCCGTGAGGCGCGCGATCTGACGACGCAGCTCGTCACCGCGTGGCGCGAGGAGGGAACGCGCCAGCGCAGCCTGGGCCAGCGCGAGCAGCCCGACCGCGTAGCCCAGCGCCGGGAGGCCCACCACGGCCACGCCGAAACCGAGCACCACGCCCGCCGGGTTCGTGTCCCAGACAGGATCCCCCGCGACCACCCGTTCCGGGATCGTCACCGCGGCCGTCACCGCCGCGACGACGAGAAGGTGCGCCCCGGCGCAGGCCCAGCCGACGGCGAGGCAGGCCGCCACGTAGAGCACCTCGCGCCAGGTCGCCGCCTCGCCGAGGCGCAGCCGGACCCGGTCCGGCCCGCCCCCGCCCGCTCCGTGCCAACTGGACCTGTTCCCGCCCGCCGGCCCGTGCGGGTCGGCGATGCGGTCCTGCCCGAGCAGGGAGACGCGGAACCGGTCGAGCCGGGCGATCAGGGTGCTGCACGCCAGCGTGACGACCACCAGGAGGGCGACCAGGGCGTACAGCGACTGCGACTGCAGGAGGCCGCTGAAGATCAGGATCACGAAGGGCCCCGTGATCAGCGCGCTCGTGAGGGTGAACAGCCAGGCCCGGGGCAGCCACGCGGACACCAGGTAGCCGGGCCGGCGCAGGGCGAGGGCGAGGCTGTCGGGTCGGCGCACGTCATCACGGTACCGCCGGAGGTTCCGGCCGGAGAGGGTGCGCAGTGGACCCCCGAGGTAGGGCCTGGTCTACCCCCGGCGTCACTCGCACGCCCGTGACCAGCGAGATCGCCGCCGGTGGGATGGGAGGCATGGTGATCACGGGCCCCGATGGCCCCCCTCCGCGTCCCCGTCCGGCCGCTCCGGCGGGCACGTCCTCCGCCGTCCTGCCCGCGCTGTCGCTCACGCTGGCCTGGGGTGGGCTTGCCGCGCTCGCATGGCTCGCGCTCGCCGCGGCCGCCCCGCCGTCGACCCCGGCACTGTGGATGACGACGCCGCCGGCCGCCGGCGCGATCGCCGCTGCCTGGCTGGTCGGCGCGCGGGCCGCCCTGGTCCTGCTCGCCTCGTGCCGGCGCCGGCACCCGTCCGTCGGGTCGCGGGCCCGGGCCACGCGACCCGACCTCGACTCCGTCGTCGCCCTGCTGTACCCGACGGCGGACGACTTCCGGGCCGACGTGGTGCGGCGGAGCATGCGGCAGTCCCACCGCCGGGTCCGGACGGTGATCCTGGACGACTCTCGCACCGGCGCGGCGCGGGCCGCGGTCGACGCCTTCGCCGCGGGCTGCGCGCCGGGCTCTGTCGAGATCGTGCGGCGGGCGGACCGGCGAGGTTTCAAGGCCGGGAACCTCAACAACTACCTGCGCAACCATGCCGACGGCGTGGACGCCGTCGTGATCCTGGACGCCGACCAGGAGATCGGCCCCGACTTCGTCGGCACCGCGCTACGCCACCTCCGCGCCTACCGCGGCGTGGCCGTGGTGCAGGTCGAGATCCGCTCGCGGCGCGGCGGCACCCGGTTCGTCCGCGACTTCCGCGGGATGTTCGACGCCCACCTGCGCGCGATGTCGGCGGGCCGTTCCGCGCTCGGCATCGCCACGTTCGCCGGTCGCGGGGCCCTGCTCGACGTCGGTGCCCTGCGCGCGGCCGGCGGCTTTCCCGAGGTCGTCGCCGAGGACGCCGCGCTGACCCTGGAGCTCGCCGCGCGCGGGTACACGGTCCGGTACGTGCCGGACCTCGTCTCCGTCGAGGACGCCCCCACGGACTACACGGCGTTCACCACCCAGCTCGGCAAGTTCACGGAGGGCGCCATGCAGCTCCTCGGCCGCAAGGGCGGGCTGCTGTTCGACTCCCGGCTGCGCCCCGCGCGACGGCTGGATGTGTTCGTCGACCTCGCCTCCCCGCTCGTGGGCGCCGCGATGACGGTCTCGCTGTTCCCGCTCGCGCTCGCGCTGGCGGCGGCAGCCGGCGGGGGTGCGGGCCGGGCGCCGGGCCTGCCCCTTCCGCTCGGCGCCTCGCTCGGGATCCTCGGCGCGGTGCCGCTGCTGCCGGAGGCGCTCCGCCGGATGCGGGGGCGGGACAGGAGGCAGGGCCGATGGCAGGGCCGGTCGCAGGGCCGGCTGCGGGGCCGGTCGCACCGGCTGTCGACCGTGACCTCCGTGGCGGCGTCCGTCGTGGGCTCCACGCTGGCCGCGATCTCGTTCCTCGTGCGGGGCGCCGCGCTCTACGCGTCCGTGGCCGTCGTGGCGCTGCGCGCCGTCCTGCGGGTCGCCGCGGGGAACGGCGCCCGGTTCGTGGTCACGCCCAAGGAGAATGCCGACCCAGGCCTGCGTTCCAGCCTCCGCCGACGACGGCCCGAGCTCGCCGCCGCGAGCGCCGCGCTCGTCGCCGCCGTACTGCTGACCGGGACCGTCGCGCCGGCCGGGATCTTCTGCGCGGTAGCCGTCACCGCCGTCGGCTACTCGTGGCTGGGCGGGCGCCCGGTGCGACGACGCCCGGCACGACGGCGCCCGGCACGACGGCGCCCGAGGCCTTGACTACGTAGTCAGGGCGTGGTTCGCTCGGGCCCGTTGACTACGCAGTCAGTCCGTGATCGACCCCGGGCGGGGCACGATCGGGTGCCGGGTCCCGGAGACACGTCGGGGCCCGGTCGTGACACCGTCCGAGCACAGCGAGGGAGCTGGTCCATGGGTGCCGCACAGCGCGTGTCGCAGCGCGTGTCGATGACGGACGTCGCCCGCCGCGCCGGCGTCTCGCAGAAGACGGTCTCGCGCGTGGTCAACGGTGAGCCCCACGTGGCGGACGCGATCCGCGCGCGGGTCCAGGCCGTGATCGAGGAGCTGGGCTTCCGCCCGAACGCGGCGGCCCGCGCCCTGGTCACCCGCCGGAACCAGCGCATCGGCATGGTCACGATGGGCACCGCGCTGTACGGTCCGACGTCGATCCTGGAGGGAGTCGACGCCGCCCTGCGAGGCTCCGGCTACCACCTGAGCGTCGCGCGCACGCAGGGCGGCGGCGTCGCCGACCTGCAGGCCGCGATCGACGAGCTCGTCGCCCAGGACGTCGCCGGCCTCATCCTCTCCGAGCCGATCGACCTGGGGCACCCGGAGCTGCGCCTGCCGGGCGGGCTGCCGGTGCTCACCTTCGACTCGCCGACGACCGCGGCCGATTCCGCCGGGGCGCCCGGCTCCGGCACCGCGGGCTCCGGCGCCGCCGGGCCCGACGAGCTGGTGCTGGGCGCCGACGAGCTGGCCGGGGCCCGCGCCGCCACCGAGCACCTGCTTTCGCTCGGGCACCGCACCGTGCACCACGTCGCGGGCACCGCGGGCTGGTCGGCCACCGCACGCCGGATCGCCGGCTGGCGCGGCGCGCTGGCCGACGCCGGCGTCACCGCGCCGCCGGTGGTGCACGGCGACTGGAGTCCCCGGTCCGGGTACGAGGCGACCACCGAGCTGCTGCGCCGCGCCCGCTCCCACGGCGACACCGGCACCGGCACCGACGCCAGCGCCGACTCCGACTCCGACGCCCGCACCGGCACACCCGTCACGGCGATCTTCGCCGCCAACGACCACATGGCGATCGGCGCCATCCGGGCCGTCGAGCGGGCCGGGCTGCAGGTGCCGCACGACGTCAGCGTCGTGGGCTTCGACGACGCCCCGGAGGCCGAGTATCTGTCCACTCCCCTGACGACCGTGCGCCAGGACTTCGCCGAGGTCACCCGCCTGGCCGTGCACCGCCTGGTGCGCGCCGTCGAGGGCAGGCCGCCCGCGGAGCGGCAGCGGCTGGTCCCCACCCAGCTCGTGGTCCGGGAGAGCACGGCGCCGCCGCCCGAGAGCACTCCACCCCAGAGCACTCCGACCGAGAACCCGCACAGACCCGAGAGGCCGTCATGAGCCCCCTGCACCACCTGACCGACGGCGTCCTGTTCGGCGCCGCGTACTACCCCGAGTACCACCGGCCCGAGGACCGGCTCTCGAACCGGCTGGAGAAGGACCTGGACCTCATGGTCGAGGCCGGGTTCTCGGTGATCCGGGTCGGCGAGTCGGTCTGGTCCACGTGGGAGCCCGAGAACGGGCGCTTCGACCTCGACTGGCTCCAGCCCGTGCTCGACGGCGCGCACGAGCGCGGCATCAGGGTGGTGCTCGGCACGCCCACCTACGCGGTGCCGATGTGGCTGGCGCGGCTCCACCCGGAGATCAACGTCGTCCGCGCGGACGGCCGGGCGATGGGCTGGGGTGCGCGCCAGGAGATCGACTACACGCACCCGGCGTTCCTGTTCCACGCCGAGCGGGTCATCCGCGCCGTCGTCGCGCGGTACGCGGCGCACCCCGCCGTCGTCGGCTTCCAGGTGGACAACGAGCCGGGCAACGAGATCTTCCACAACCGGCAGGTCTTCGAGCGGTTCGTCGACCACCTGCGCGGCAGGTACGGCTCGGTCGAGCGGCTGAACGACGAGTGGGGCCTGACGTACTGGTCGCACCGGCTGTCGTCCTGGGCGGACCTCTGGACGCCGTCCGGCAACGCGCAGCCCCAGTACGCGCTCGCCTGGCGCCGCTTCCAGGCGCAGCTCACCACGGACTTCATCGGCTGGCAGGCCGACGTCGTGCGCGAGTACGCGCGCGAGGACCAGTTCGTCACCACGTGCATCTCGTACGAGCGCCCGGGCGTGCAGGACGACGCGCTCACCCGCGAGCTGGACGTGACCGCCGGCAACCCGTACTACCGCATGCGCGATCACCTCGCACTGCCCCCGAGCGTCGGCGACGACCAGGCCTGGATGACCACGGGGACCTGGTCACTGTATGCCACGGCGGACCGCATGTACGCCTCGAAGCAGGCGCCGTTCCTCGTCACGGAGACCAACGCGCAGGCGATCGGCGGGCCGTGGCTGAACGAGCCCGCCTACGACGGCCAGTGGCGCCAGGCGGCCTGGGCGCTGGTCTCGCGCGGCGCGACCATGATCGAGTACTGGCACTGGCACACGCTCCCCTATGGCACCGAGACATACTGGGGCGGCGTGCTGCCGCACTCGCTGGAGCCGGGACGGGTCTACCGGCAGGTCGGGGAGCTCGGCGCCGAGCTCCGCAAGGCCGGCGCCACGGTGGCGAACCTGACGCCGGACGCCGACGTCGCCCTGGTCTGGTCCAACCCCAGCAAGTGGTCGCTGGCCGAGTTCCCGCAGCTCGGCGGCGGCGCCGGCCCGGACCCGCGCGGCTGGCACCGGATCTTCGACTCCTTCTACCGCGGGGCGTTCGACGCCGGGCTGCAGGCGCGGCTCGTGCACGACGCCCAGCTCACCGACGCCACCCCCGAGGACACCGCACGCGAGCTGCCGGTGCTGGTCGCGGCGGGCGTCACGATCGCCGACGACGCCTGGCTGCAGTGGCTGGAGCGCTACGCCGCGGCGGGCGGTCACCTCGTGCTGGGCATCCGCACCGGGTACGAGGACGAGGAGGCCCGCGCCCGGGCGGAGCGCAAGCCTGCGCACCTGAGCGCCGCGGCCGGCGTCTTCTACGACGAGTTCGCCACGATCGACGCGCCGCTGCCCGTGCACGCGGCGGAAGGATTCGACGTGGCCGACGCCGCCCCGGACGGGGCCCCCGACGATGCCCTTGCCGGCGCGCACGCGACGAGCTGGGTCGACGGGCTGCAGGTCCTGGACGCCGAGGTGCTGGTCGGCTACGAGCACCCGCACTTCGGCCGCTGGCCCGCCGTCACCACCCGGGCGCACGGCGCGGGCCGCGTCACCACGGTCGGCACGGTGCCCGACCCGGCGCTGGCCCGGGCGGTGCTCGCCTGGGTGGCACGGCACAGCGGTCCGGCGGTCCAGGAAGGGCCGGGTGCGAACCCCGAGCCGCGGTGGCGCCCCCAGGCGCCGTCGCAGACCGTGACCGGCGCGCGGAACCCGGCGGGCGAGCGGGTGCGGTTCGTGCACTCGTGGTCCTGGGACCCGAGCGTCTTCGTGCTGCCGGGCGCGGTCCGCGACCTGCTCACCGGCGAGGAGCTGGCCGAGGGCGAGCGGCTCGAGCTCGGCCCGTGGGACGTCCGGGTGCTGCTGGAGGTGTGAGGAAGCGCGGCGTGAGGACGGGCCGGGCGCTAGCCCGGCTCGTGCTCCGTGCTCGCCAGGTCGTCCAGGAACCGCGCGACGATCTCCCGCTCCTTGGGCGTCAGCCGCGCCGCGGCGTCGAACCGCCGGGCGTGGCTGCGCCCCACGGTCTCCCGCGCCGCCCGCCGCGTCTCGACAGACACCTCGATCGCGAGGCTGCGCCGGTCGGACGGGTGAGGGAACCGGTGCACGTGGCCGCCCGCGGCGAGCCGGTCGATCAGCTTGGTGGTCGAGGCCGTGGTGATGCCCAGGTGCTCGGCGATCGCGCCCGGCGTCACGATGCGCCCGTGGTTCTGCATGGCGATGATGAAGCGCAGGGCACGCATGTCGGTCTCGCCGAGCTTCATGTACCGACGCGACGCCTCGCTCATGCGGCGCTCGGTCTCGTGCCACCCGCGCAGGGCCTCCAGGACGCGCACGACCTGGTCGACGTCCCGCTCGTCCATGCCGGCCCGGTGCACGATCTCCTCGTCCGGGTCCATGACTCGGGGGTCCAGCATCGACGGCTGGGACTCGGTATCCGGCACGGGTTCAGGCTCCACGCTCGGATTTTACCCCTGCACATACTGCGTCATACACTTGAATATAGCCTGGCTAGCTAAATCTGGCCGTCCCTGGCATGCCTGTGCCCCGTACCCCCTTCCCGCGCCCGTCGCGGGGAGCGGGCACCCACCCCTCACAGAAGGAGCCGACGACGCCCATGAGGCTCTGGTCGCTCGATCCCGCACTGCTCGACCGCCAGGGGCTCGTCGCCTGCTGGCGCGAGGCGCTCCTGGCGCAGGCCGTACTGCTCGGCCGCACTGCGGGATACACCGCACACCCCCAGCTCGAGCGCTTCTCCGCGCACCCGGACCCGGTCGCCGCCATCTCCAGCTACCTCCACGGGGTGCGGGACGAGGCGACGCGGCGCGGCTACCGGTTCGACGCCGAGCGGATCGCCCAGCCGCTGGACCCGAGCACGCGCGACGCCGGCAGGATCGTCGTGACCACCGGGCAGCTCGACCTCGAGCGGCAGCACCTGCTGCGCAAGGTCGCCGTCCGCTCGCCCGGGTACCGGCCGCGGCTCGCACCGGCCGGCACGCCCGCGCCCCACCCGCTGTTCGTCGCCGTGCCCGGCGACGTGGCGAGCTGGGAGCGGGTCGTCTCGTGAGCACCGCGTCCCGCCCCACCACCCTCACCTCGCGCGTACCGCGCTGGCTCCGGGTGACCCTGCCCGCCGTCCTCATCCTCGTCTGGCTCGTGGGCGCCTCCGTGGGCGGCCCGTACTTCGGCCGGATCGACGAGGTCTCCTCCAACGACCGCACCGCCTACCTGCCCGAGACCGCCGAGGCGACCGAGGTGCAGGAGCGGCTCTCGGGCTTCACCGAGGGCGACGCGATCCCGGCGCTGGTCGTCTTCGTCGCGCCGGACGAGCTCACCGACGACCAGCTCGCCACCATCGGCGACCGCCTGACCGCCGTCGGCGACCTGGACGTGGTGGACGGCGACGTCTCCCCCGCCATCCCCTCGGACGACGGCGTCGCCGCCCAGGCCTTCGTGCCGCTGTCCGGCGACGCGGACGTGGGCGAGGCGACCGCCGAGCTGCGCGAGACCCTCGCCGAGGACCTGCCCGGCGGCGTGGACCTGTACGTCACGGGCCCGGCGGGCTTCTCCAGCGACCTGGTCTCGGCGTTCGCCGGGATCGACGGCCTGCTGCTGGGCGTGGCGCTGGCCGCGGTGCTGGTCATCCTGATCATCGTCTACCGGTCGCTGCTGCTTCCCCTGGCCGTGCTCGCCACCAGCATGTTCGCGCTGTGCATCGCGCTGCTCACGGTCTGGCACCTGGCGAGCTCGGGGGTGCTGCTGCTGAGCGGGCAGACCCAGGGCGTCCTCTTCATCCTCGTGATCGGCGCCGCGACGGACTACGCCCTGCTGTACGTGGCGCGCTTCCGCGAGGAGCTGCTGCACACCCCGGACAAGTGGACGGCGACGCTGCGCGCGCTGCGCGGCTCGTTCGAGCCGATCCTGGCGTCGGGAGGCACCGTCATCGCCGGCCTGCTTTGCCTGCTGTTCAGCGAGCTGCGGTCCAACAGCACGCTGGGACCGGTCGCCGCCGTCGGCATCGCGTTCTCGATGCTCGCCGCGCTCACGCTGCTCCCGGCTCTGCTGCTCGCGTTCGGCCGGGCCGCGTTCTGGCCGCGGCGCCCCGTCTACGACGCCGCCGCGGCGGAGTCCGGCGCCGAGGAGGTCGGGCTGTGGGGACGGGTCTCGCGCGCCATCCGCGCCAGGCCGCGCACCATCTGGATCACGACGGCGGCCATGCTCGCCCTCGGCTGCGTGGGCGTCACCCAGCTCCAGGCCTCGGGCGTGCCGCAGTCGGAGCTGGTCCTCGGGTCGTCCGAGGCCCGCGACGGCCAGGAGCGGCTCGCCGAGCACTTCCCGGCCGGTTCGGGCAGCCCGGTCTACGTCGTCGCGCCGCAGGAGGACCTGCAGCGCGCGGCCGACGTCCTGCTCGCGGACGACGGCATCGAGGACGTCGCGGTCACGGCCGACACCGCGAGCTCGACCGCGCCGGTGACCGAGGACGGCGTCCAGCCCTTCGGACCGCCCGGCTCGCCCGCTCCGGAACCCGTGGTGTCCGACGGCGCGGTGCTGCTCCAGGGCACGCTCGGCGACGCCGCGGACTCGCTCGCCGCCGAGCAGACCGTCCGCGACCTGCGCGCCGCCTACGCCGACGAGCTGCCCGCTGCCCTGGTCGGCGGCGAGTCCGCGACCGACCTGGACACGAACGAGGCGTCGATCCGCGACCGCACGGTGATCGTGCCGATCGTGCTCGTGGTGATCCTGGTCATCCTCATGCTGCTGCTGCGCGCGGTGCTCGCACCCGTGCTGCTCGTCCTGACCACCGTGCTGTCCTTCGGGACCGCCATGGGCGTCTCCGCGCTGGTGTTCGACGACGTGCTGGGCTTCCCGGGTGCCGACCCTGCGGTCCCGCTGTTCGGGTTCGTGTTCCTGGTGGCGCTCGGGATCGACTACAACATCTTCCTGATGACCCGCGTGCGCGAGGAGTCGCTCGTGCACGGCACCCGGGAGGGCGTGCTGCGCGGGCTGCGGCTGACGGGCGGCATCATCACGTCGGCGGGCCTGGTTCTCGCGGCGACCTTCACGGCGCTCGCGGTGATCCCGGTGCTGTTCCTGGTCCAGCTCGCCTTCATCGTGGCGTTCGGCGTGCTGCTCGACACGTTCCTCGTCCGCTCGCTGCTGGTCCCGGCCCTCGCGTACGACATCGGCCGGAAGGTCTGGTGGCCGTCGCGGCTGGCGCGGGGTGGGGAGTAGGCGAGGTCAGGTCGCGATGAGCCCCGCGAGGACCCGCGTCAGGCCGGCGCGGAACCACGCCTCGGCGTCGGCGTCGAACGACTCGGGCACCCGGCCCTCGCTCACGACGTCGAGCCACGGATGGCGGCGTCGTGCCCCGGTGCGCTCGAGACGCCGGGCCTCCGCCGCCCACCAGGCCCGGTAGTCCGTCCCGGAACGCGACGACTCGTCGTGCTCGGCGAGAAGCAGGAGGGCCATGCCCTGGACGTACCCGCTGAGCGCAAGGTACCTCCCCAGGGCCGACGGCGGGTCGGCGCCGAGCCTCTCGAACGCCTCGGTGCCGGCCCGGGCCGCGTCCAGCACCGCGGGCACGAGGGGTGGACGGCTGCTCGCGAGGACGGTGACCAGCCAGGGGGGCTCCCGGTACGCCACCCACTCCTGCTCGGCGAGCCGGACGAGGACGTCTGCCGGGGTCTCCGCGTCCGGGGTTGCCTGCGGATGCGCCTCCGGACGGGCCTGTGTGTGCGCCTCCACGTGTGCCTCGGCGTGCTCTCGTGGCGCCACGGCGCGTCGCGGCGCGAGGGCCCGTTGGACCAGCGCCGCGACCAGCCGGTCCCGGCTCCCGTACGCCCGCCGTGCCTGGGCGAGCGGCACCCCCGCGCGGTGCGCGACGGTGCGGAGCGTGAGGGCGGCGATCCCGGCGACGTCCGCCAGCGCGATGCCGACCGACACCAGGTCGGCGTCCCCGGGGGTGCCTGCTGCGAGACGGGCGGCGGGCACGCCGGATGGAAGGCGCCCCTCGTCCCGACGACGCCGGTAGGCGCGCGACTGGCAGGACCGCGAGCAGTACCTGCGCGGCCGTCCGGTGCCCGCTGCCGGGCCGAGGTCACGACCGCACTCCGCACACGCCACCCCGGGCTCCTTTCGTCGCACATGCCGGTGAGTCGAAACTACTGCGCCTCGCCGCCGGAGGTGCACGAGCCTGGAGCCATGTCGAAGCGGGGAATGTCGAAGCCTGAAATGTCGAAGCCGGGAGTGTCGAAGCCTGGGACGCCGAAGCCCCGTATGACCGTCCGGCCCGCCGTACCCGCGGAGTTCGACGTCGTGCTCGCGGTCTGCGTCGAGGCTTTCGCCGACGAGGCGGTGTCGGCGTGGGTCGAACCGGTCGCCGAGCGACGTCTGGACCGCACCCGGGAGCTCTTCACGACGTCGCTCCGAGCCGCCGTCGACGCCGGTCAGCTCCTCGTGGCTTGCACGCCCGGCGGAGAGCCGGTCGCCGCGTCGATGTGGATCACGCTCGACGACGCGAGGCCGGTCGTCGGGCCGGAGGATCACGCTGACCCCACTGGCCCCGCTGATCCCACTGACCCCGCCGGCCCCGCGGACCTGGCCGGTCCCACCGGACCCAGCGACGACCACTCGGTCTCGCGGCGCCTGGCGGCTGTCGTGGCAGCCACCACCGCGCGACATCCCGGGGCACCGCACGTCTACCTGTCGGCCATGGCCGCGCTCCCCCTACGCCGAGGACTGGGGGCGGGGTCTGCGATGCTGCGTCACGGCCTCGACCAGGCCCGGGAGCTGGGGCTCCCGGTGTACCTGGAGGCGTCGACGCCGCAGAACCAGCGGCTCTACTCCCGCCATGGATTCCAGGAGCACGGCGCGCCCATCCGACTGCCCGAAGCAGGGCCGACCCTTCAGCCGATGTGGCACCCGAACGGGAGGACGGCGCCGTGAGGCGGACTCATGGCGGGAACGAAGAGTTATCCACAGATATTTTTCTGATCGAACGATGCGCACGAGCGTTCGATAGGACGAAGCACCGCCGCGGACCGGACCGGTCCGGTCCTGGTGTTCGAGATCGCGCACGAGGGTGGTGTGAACCATGGCAAGAGAGCAACGCGGGAGCACCTCGCGTGCCCTGGGGGACGTCCTGACCGACCTCGACGAGCTCCTGGACGAGCTGACCGGGAGGCTGGCTCCGGACACCCGCGGCGACCGCCCGACCGTCCGCGAGTCCATGACGACACCGAGCCTGGTGTCGGCGTCCGCCCGCCTCCGCGTGGCCGGCGCACGGATGGATGCCGTGCGCTGGTCGATCCTGCCCCGGATCGAGACCGCCGGGCTGTGGGCCCAGACGGGCGCACGCACCTTCGCCGTCTGGCTGGCCCGCACCGAGGACGTCCGGACGGCGACCGCCCGACGTGACGTCCGCACGGCCAGGGCGCTGCGCGACCACCTGCCCGCCACGCTGTTGTCGGCCCTGACGGGCCGGGTCGGTGTCGACAAGATCCGCGCCCTGGTTGACGTCGCCACCACCAGCACGAACCGAACCGACGCCCTGGCCGCACCGGCAGTCGACGTCGCTACGGTCGACGTGCCCATCGTCCACGTGGCCACGGTCGAAGTGGGGACTGTCGAGCCCGTTGCCGATCCGGCCTGCGATCCAGATGCGCCCGCGCCTGCCGACACGACCGAAGACCCCGTTTCCGGGGTACCGACGACTCCAGGTTCGCCGACGTGGGAGGAGCAGCTCCTGGACTGGTCGACCCGGAACGGGCCTGACCGGTTCCGCGGCCTGGTGCGCTACTTCGCCCGCCACGCTGACCCCGACGCCGACGAGCGCGGCTACACGAAGGCCAGGCAGCGTGAGTACCTCGACGTCGCACCCACGCTGGGCGGCTACCACCTGAGCGGGTTCCTCACCGAGGAGCACGGCCAGACGCTGACCACGGCGATCGGCTCGGTCATGGGCGCTCCGGCCGCGGACGACGACCGCACGCCCGGTCAGCGCCGCGCCCAGGCCCTCGCCGACCTGAGCCGCATCGTGCTCGACGACGGCCGCACCGGCACCGGCGCCTCCGTCCGCCCGCACCTGAGCGTGACCGTGTCCTGGACCGAGCTCCAGGCCCTCGCGGCCAGGAGCGCAGCCCGGGATGCCTCCACACGTCCGGGGGCGGGAGTCCCGAGCACCGCAGCTCCGAACGCGCCAGTCCCGACCGTGCCGGTCGGACCGATCACCCCGAGCGGCGTCCCCCGCATCAAGCGCCCGGCGGTCTTCACCGAGACGAGCGCTCCGGTGCCGGCCTCGCTCCTGCGCCGCATCACCTGCGACAGCGAGGTCACCCGCATCGTGTTCGGAGCCGACTCGCAGATCCTCGATGTCGGCCGGAGCAGACGGACGGTCACCGGGCAGCTGCGCCGGGCGGTCATCGCCCGCGACCAGCACTGCGTCTACGGCCAGTGCGACCAACCGCCCACGCGCTGCGAGGTCCACCACGCCCTGCGCCACTGGGCGCACGGCGGCGAGACCTCCACCACCAACGCCGCCCTGCTCTGCTACCACCACCACGACCTCGTCGACACGCAGAACATCGCCATGCACTACGACGAGGGCTGGCACTTCACGCACCCGAACGGGCACGTCACACACCCCACCCGCACGCACCTCACATGACCAGGCAGCCACCAGGGCACCGTTCACCACGCACTTCGACCGTGCACCAGCGCAGAAGCCGATCAGTTGCCCGCAGGCCCGAACCGTTCGGTCCGGATCCGGGCCGGATCGTGTCCCTGGGCCACGAGCATGCGGGCGACCGCCTCGACGAACCCCGTCGGACCGCACACGTACACCCGGGGCTCCAGCTCGGGCGGCCAGCCCCACGAGGCCAGCTCGGAGGAGGTGAGCCGGCGCGGGCCGCGCAGCGCCGTCAGCGAGACCGCCCGGGTGAAGATCGTGCTCGCCTCGAACCCGTCGCCGCGGGCCACGAGCCCGTCGAGCTCGTCGGTGTACAGCCGGTCCTCCGGCGTACGCACCGAGTAGATCAGGCGGAACGGTGTCCGGTCGCCGGCCTGCCGGCGGGCGCGGGCCATCGACATCACGGGGACCAGGCCCGAGCCGCCTGCCAGGAGCAGGACCGGTGTGCCCGCGTCCCGCGCCGGATCCCAGACGAACCATCCGCCGATGGGCCCGCGCACCTCGATGGCGGCCCCGGGCGGGAAGTCGTCGACCAGGTAGGGCGACACCTCGCCGTCCCGGACGCGCTGGACGGTGACCTCCACACCCCCGCTGCCGGACGGCGTGGGGCCGCTCGCCAGCGAGTAGGACCGCTCGGCGGTGTAGCCGTCGGGCGCGGTGAGGCGCAGGTCGAGGTGCTGTCCGGCCTGGTGACCGGGCCATCGCGGGACGTCGAGCACGAGGGTCTCCGCGGAGGCGCTCTCGGCCCGTCGTTCCAGCAGGGTCGCGACCTGCCAGCCGGACGGGACCGCGTAGCGCCGGCCGAGCCGCGCACCCGCTGCCTCAGTCACCCTGGTACCTCTGCTCACGCCACGGGTCGCCGAGGTCGTGGTAGCCGAGCTTCTCCCAGAAGCCGGGCCGGTCCGTCGGCATGAGCGTGAGCGAGCGCACCCACTTCGCCGACTTCCAGAAGTACAGGTGCGGCACGAGCAGCCGCGCGGGGCCGCCGTGCTCGGGGTGCAGCGGCGCGCCGTCGTAGGTGTGCGCGATCCACGCCTTGCCGCCCAGCAGGTCGGCGACCGGAAGGTTGGTCGTGTAGCCGCCGTAGGAGCCCACCATCGCGAAATCGGCGGTGGACTCGACGTCTGCCAGGAGCACGTCCAGGGACACACCCCGCCAGCGGGTACCGAACTTGGACCAGCGTGTGACGCAGTGGATGTCGACCGTCGGCGTCTCCTGGGGCAGCGCCATCAGCTGCGCCCACGTCCAGGTCTTCGCGGCGCCGGACTCGTCGGTGACGGTGAAGCTCCAGGTCCGGCTGTCGACGTTGGGCGTCGGCCCGGCGGACAGCACCGGGAAGCCCTCCTCCTTGTACTGCCCGGGAGGAAGCGTCACACCCGCGGGCCGCGGACGTCCGCGGAACCCCGGGGTGAGCGTGGCGCCGACGCCGGGGTCGGCGGGAGAACTGACGGGATCCGGGGCTGCGGAGTCTGGGCCACCCGGTACGGGCGGCGTCGCGCTGGTCATGCCCCAAAGATAGTGCGGGACTGGTGGTGCTGAACGGATATGCGATGCGGATGGTGCGGTGCGGATGGTGCGGGTCTCAGACGAGACCCTCGTCGGCCAGTGCCTGCTGGGCAACCTTGAACGCGCGGTTCGCGCTCGGCACGGAGCAGTAGATCGCCGTCTGCAGGAGCACCTCCTTGATCTCGTCGACGCTCAGCCCGTTGCGGACGGCGGCCCGCACGTGCATCGCCAGCTCGTCCCAGTGACTGCCGGCAACAAGCGCGGTCAGCGTGATCATCGAGCGGCTGCGCCGGTCCAGGCCCGGACGGTTCCAGATCTCGCCCCACGCGTATCGCGTGACGAGGTCCTGAAAGTCGGCGGTGAATGCCGTCGTGCCCACGATCGCGCTGTCCACGTGCTCGTCGCCGAGAACCTGCCGCCGGACGGCGGCGCCGTCGTGACGCCGCACGTCGTCCCCGCGCTCGGGCCGCCGACTCAGGGGAACTCTGCTCACGGGAACACTGCTCGAGGGAACACCGCTCGCGGGAAAGCTGCTCGCGGGAACATTGGCCTGGGGAACACTGCTGCCGGACGCGCTGCCACCGGGCGCTTCTTCGCCGGTGTTCGGCACGTCGCTTCCGTTCGACACCTCAGCCGTGTCCGACGAAACGCCGCTGTCCGCGACCTCGCCACTTTTCGGCACCGCACCGCCGTCCGCCACATCGCCACCGTTCCGCGCCTCGCCACCGTTCGGCTGCTCGCTCTTGCCCGGCTGCTCGCTCTTGCCCGGCTGCTCGCTCTTGCCCGGCTGCCCGCTCGTGTCCGGCTGCCCGCTCTTCTTCGGCCGCTCGCTCTTCTTCGGCCGCTCGCTCTTCTTCGGCCGCTCGCTCTTCTTCGGCACGTCGCTGCTGTCGGTCACGCTGCCACCCTTCCCCGGACGAGTTCGCGCACCAGGTCGGCCACGGCCTGCGGCCGCTCCGCCGGCGCGAGGTGTGCTGCTCCGTCCAGCACCTGGAGTCGCGCGCCGGGGACGGCGTCGGCGATCTCCTCGAGCTTCGCGGGCGGCGTCGCCGGATCCGCGCTGCCCGCGATCGCGACGACGGGGACGCCGACCACGCCGAGCCGCCCTCGCAGGTCGTGGGCGCCCACGGCCTCGCACACCGCGGCGTAGCCGAACCGGTCGGCGGTCTGCAGACCGGCGAGCAGGCGGAGGGCCACCTGCGGTTCACGGTCGAGGAATCCGGGTCCGAACCACCGCCGTACCGCGGCCTCCACCTGGGTGGGCGTGCCCGCCCGCCGCACCAGCTCGGCCCGCTCGGCCCAGCCCGACGGCTCGCCGAAGCAGGTCGCCGTGCAGATCAGGGCCGCGCCGAGCACCCGGTCGGGTGCGTCCAGCAGCAACCGCTGGCCGACCGCCCCGCCCACCGAGACACCGGCGTACCAGAAGGGCGCCCCGACATCCCCGCGCCGGGCCTGCGCACGCTCGACGACGCCCAGGACGGCGTCCGCAAGATCAGCGATGCTCAGTCCTTCGAGCTCGTCCGCGGACGGCGTCGGCGCGACACCGTGCCCCGGCAGGTCCCAGCCGATCACGTCGAGCTCGCCAGTCGTGACGCCCGCCGCGGCGCTGCCGGCGCCCGTCAACAGCCCGACGGCGTCGCCCCACAGCGCCGACACCGATGTGCCCAGCGAGGGCCCCAGCACCAGCAGCGGGCGTGCGGCGTCGCGCACCAGGAACTCGACGGCACCCAGCCTGGGTCGCGCGGTCATGCGTCCTGCCCCACCTGTTCGGCGTACTGGTCCAGCACCCGGCCGACGACGGCGGCCGCCGCCTCGACGTCCGGCGCCGGTCCGACGTCGGGCAGGCCGTCGCGCAGGTTGCGGGCCACGGCGTCGATGTCGACCTCCAGCCCCTCCAGCAGTTCCGCCGCCGCGTGCGCCGACGCGATCGCGTGGCGGGCGAGCAGCTGCAGGGCGGGCCACTCGGCGTGCCAGGCGCCGTCGGACCGCTCGTCCACGGCGAGCCCCGCGGCCCCGAGCACCTGCGCGGCCAGGTGCGGCGCGGAGATCGCCGAGCGACGCACGAGCACCGACAGCACGGGGTTGCGCTTGTGCGCCATGGCGGACGACGTCCCGCGTCCCGGCGCAGCCGGCTCACGCAGCTCACCCACACCGGGCCGGACCGCCTGCAGCACGTCGTTCGCGACCTTGCCGAGCGCCGTGCAGGTCTCGGCGAGCGCCGAGGCGATCCGGACGACCGGCGTGCGCGTGGCGTGCCACGGCGCCGGACCGACCGGTAGGCCGAGCTCCGCGCCCCAGGCCTCGACGAGGTCGAACTCGGGACGCGCGGCCCCAACGCCGCCGGCCGGCGTCGGCGCAGTCACCCCCGACCGCCCAGTCCCGGTAGCCCCGGACGGTCCCACCAGCTCGGTCAGCCCGGACAGCTCGCCCGCCGCGCCACCGTAGGCCAGCGGCAGCGCGTCGGACACGGCGGCCAGGAAAGCCCGCGCGGCGAGGACGCCCTGCAACCACCCGGCGAACCGCGCTCCGAGCGTGGTCGGCACCGCCGCCTGGGCGAGGGTGCGCGCGAGGGCGGGCCGCGCGCGGTGCTCGGCCGCGAGGCGGGCAGCCGCCGCGGCCGCTCGGTCGAGGTCGGCCACGGCAGCACGCGCGGCGTCGCGCAGCACGAGGAGCAGCGCCGTGTCGAGCACGTCCTGCGACGTGAGGCCCGCGTGGACCGCGGGCGCCAGCCGTGGCCCCGCCGCCTCCCGCAACGTGGCGACCAGCGGGATCACCGGGTTTCCTCCGGCTACCCCGGCGCGGGCCAGCCGCGTGGCGAGGGCCAGCGCGTCGTCGTCCGCCCCGGCGAGGCGTTCGACGACGCCGTCGATGTCGCCCTCCGTCGCCCGACCCCCGAGGACGACCCGGACCCAGGCCGCCTCGACGCGGAGCATCGCCCGCAGCACCGCCACGTCGTCGGTGACCGCGGCGGGGGACCCCGGGCCGAGGTCGGCGCCGGGGGTCA
Organism: Promicromonospora sp. NPDC050262; assembly: GCF_040655935.1. Classification (NCBI taxonomy): domain Bacteria; kingdom Bacillati; phylum Actinomycetota; class Actinomycetes; order Micrococcales; family Promicromonosporaceae; genus Promicromonospora; species Promicromonospora sp. NPDC050262. The sequence continues at coordinate 56,864 of NZ_JBFAKX010000016.1, forward strand.
GCAGGCCGACGTCAGGCATCAGCGCCGCCCTGCAGATCACCGTGCACCCTGCTTCCGTGCGCAGCCGTGTCGTACGTAAGGAACACGGTCTCCTCCTCGCCGTCCGGGCCGCCCTGGAGACGGATGTCGAACCGCAGCGACCCGTCGGGCTCGCGCGATGTGACCAGCGTGGCGCGCCGACCGGGTTCGAGCGAGGCGAGCAGGGGCTCCGCGCCCAACGGGCCGGGGGCGTGCGGTTCGCCGTCGTCCGGTTCGCCGTCGTCCGGTTCGCCGTCGTCCGGGGCACCGGCGTCCGGCAGGTAGGCGCGGGTGTGCAGGCGGTCCTGCAGGCCGCGCGCGAAGACCGTCACCGCGAAGAACGGGGCGCGGCCCGGCTCCGTGGCGCCCGGCGTCACGGTCCGGAACCAGTAACCGCCCTCGCGGTCCGTCTCGGCGCGGCCCCAGCCGGTGAACGTCCCGTCGCGCAGGAGGGAGCCGGACCGGCCGACGACGGCGCCCGCCGGGTCGGCCTGCCAGATCTCGATCAGGGCGTCGGGGACGGGGGCTCCCGCGCCGTCGTACACGGTCCCGTGCAGGCGCACGGCTCCCGGTGTGCCCGCCTCGACCAGCTCGTTGCCGCGCGCGTAGGGCAAGGCGTAGCCGAAGAACGGCCCGACGGTCTGCCCCGGCGTCGGCGGGAGCAGCGCGCCCGGCACGGTCCCGGGCGCCCCCGCGGACGCCGACGCAGCTGTCCGCTCACTCATCGCCGTCCTCCGGCTCGGTCCACGTGCGGTGCGAACCGGACAGCACGATGTCCCACCGGTACCCGGTCGCCCACTCGTGCTGCGACAGGCCGTGGTCGTACGCCGCGACGAGCCGGTCGCGCGCCCGGGGATCCTGGATGGACTGGTAGATCGGGTCGAGGGCGAACAGCGGGTCCCCGGGGAAGTACATCTGCGTGACGACCCGCTGGGTGAGCTCGGTCCCGAACAGGGAGAAGTGGATGTGCGCCGGACGCCATGCGTTGAAGTGGTTCTTCCACGGGTACGGGCCGGGCTTGATGGTCTGGAACCGGTACCAGCCGTCGTCGTCGGTCAGCGCGCGCCCGACACCGGTGAAGTTCGGGTCGATCGGCGCCGGATGCTGGTCACGCTTGTGCACGTACCGCCCGGCGGCGTTGGCCTGCCACACCTCCACGAGCTGACGTCGGACGGGCCGGCCCTGGCCGTCGACCACCCGGCCGCGCACCACGATCCGCTCCCCGATCGGCTCGCCGCCCCGCTGCACCGTCAGGTCGGACTCCAGGGCGCCGATGTCCCGCTCGCCGAAGACGGGCGCGAACAGCTCGATCGTCTCCGGGTCGGCGTGGTGCAGGTCCTTGGTCGGATGCCGCAGGAGCGAGCTGCGGTACGGCGGCCAGTCGCGCCGCGGACCGAGCTCCTGCGGCGCGCCCTGCGCCAGACCCTCCTCGTACGCCCGGTGGGCGGCCTCGATCTCGGCGCTGAGCTGCGCCTGCGTGTCTGCTGCCGAGTCAGGCGCCGGGTCAGGCGCCGGGTCAGGCGCCCCGTCTCGTGCCACTCCAGATGCCGAGTCAGGTGCCGGGTCGGTTGCTGGGTCGGGCGCTGGTTCCGTCATCTCGTCTCCCTCTCGACGTCGTCGTCGGTCGCCGTGCTCCATGCCGTGACGTGCGCCTCGCTCCGTGCCGTCGCGCACCCGCTGGTCTGCCGCGCTCACAACGCCCCCTCGCCGAGCACAGGGCCCCATCCGGTGTACCCCTCCGCCAGGAAGCGCCGGCCGGACTCCGAGGCGGTGAGCGTGCGCAGCTCGGCCAGGCGTCGTCGGGCGGCGAAGCCCGTCTCGCCCGGGTGGGAGTGCATCATGCCGCTCATCCACGCGGAGAAGTGCTGCGCGCGCCACACCCGTTCGGCGACGCGGCGGCCGTACTCGTCGAGCACCGCGTCGTCCCGGCGTCCGCCGCGACCTCCCGGAGCTCCAGGTCCGCCCGAGCCCGCCCCGCCCGTGCCCGCGAGCCAGGTCTCCAGGACGTCGTGCAGCACGACGACGTCCGCGAGCGCCAGGTTGAGGCCCTTGGCTCCCGTGGGCGGGACGGTGTGGGCGGCGTCGCCGGCCAGGAGCATGCGGCCGTGCCGCACGGGTTCGACGACGGACGAGCGGAAGCGCAGCACCGACCGCTCCTCGACGGGGCCCTCGACGAGGCGGAAGCCGTCGGGCCCGGCGACGCGGCGCTGCAGCTCGGCCCAGATCTGGTCGTCGCTCCAGCCGGCGGGGTCCTCGTCGGGGTCGCACTGGAAGTAGAGGCGCTGGTAGGTGTCGGTGCGCTGGCTGATCAGGGCGAACCCGTGCTCGGACGCCGTGTAGACGAGCTCGGGCGCGCTGCGCGGCGTCTCGACGATCACGCCGAACCACGCGTAGGGGTACTCGTGGACGTACGTGCGCCGCTGCGCCTCGGGCAGGGTGTGCCGCAGGGTCGAGTGGGAGCCGTCGGCGCCGACCAGCACGTCGCAGCGCAGCTCGTGGGTCGCGCCGTCCGGGTCGGTCCAGAGCACGCCGGGCCGGTCGGTGTCGCCGTCGAGCACGTGCGTGACGGTCGCGCCCCACCGGACCTGGGCGCCGTCGCGGCCGACGCCGTCCGCGCCGTCGGCCGCCCGCCGGGTCGCGAGGTCGACGAAGACGTCGGTCTGCGGGTAGAGCCACACGCTGCGGCCGGTGAGGCCCGTCAGGTCGATGCGGTGGTCGGCGCCGTCGAACCGCAGCACGATGCCGTCGTGCCGGGACCCGTCGCGCAGCACCCGGTCCAGGCCGGCGTCCACCAGGACCTGCACCGCGCCCGCCTCCAGGATCCCGGCACGGTGCGTGTGCTCGATCTCCTCGCGGGAGCGCGCCTCCAGCACCACGTGGTCGACGCCGGACCGGTGCAGCAGGTGCGAGAGCAGCAGCCCGGCGGGTCCGCCGCCCACGATGCCGACGACGGTGCGCTCCGGTGCTGGTGCGGGCAAGAGGTCCTCCCGAGGTTCGACGGTTCAGATGCGGAAGTTCAGAGGCTCAGCAGGCCCGCCCTAGCGGATCCGGGCCAGGTCGGCCTCGATCGCGACAGCCGCTTTGAGCAGCGGGGGCAGCGCGTGCCGCAGGATCTCCTCGATCTCGCCGCGTCGGACCGGCGCCGAGACGTTGACGGCCGCGACCACCCGGCCCGTCCCGTCGCGCAGCGGCGCCGCGACCGACCGCAGGCCGTCCTCCAGCTCCTGGTCCACGAGCACCCAGCCCTGCTCGCGCACCTCGGCGAGCGCGGCCCGCAGGTCCTGGGGGTCGGTGATCGTGCGCGGGGTCAGCGCCGCGAGCGTGCCCGACGGCGCGGCCTGGGCCAGGTAGGCGTCGAGCGCGGCGGGCTCCGCGTGGGCCAGGATCGCCCGGCCCATCGACGTCGCGTAGGCCGGGAACCGCGTACCCACCCGGATCGTCGCGCTCATGATGCGCCGCGTGGCGACGCGGGCGACGTAGACGATGTCCGCACCGTCGAGCACCGCCACGGAGGAGGACTCGCTCACCCGCTCGGACAGCTTCTCGAGGTGCGGCGTCGCGATGTCCGGCAGGGTGAGACTCGACAGGTACGCGTAGCCGAGCTCGAGCAGGGCGGGCCGCAGCGTGAACTCGCGACCGTCGGTCGCCACGTACCCGAGCTCGACGAGCGTGTGCAGGAACCTCCGCGCCGACGCGCGGCTGAGCCCCGTCTCGCGCGCGACGTCGCTCAGGGTGAGGGACCGCCGGTCGCCGTCGAACGCCCGGATCACCGCGAGGCCGCGCCCGAGGGACTGCACGAACTCGGGCGAGCGGCCGGGTTCAGTCTCGGCTTCGATCCCGGCTTCGATCCCGGCGTCGTCCACGGCATCGCCCGCGCCGCCGTCCGGACCAGGCTCGGGCAGGTCAGGCATCCGCTCCCCCGACCGCATGGGTGAGCCGCGCCGCCGCGAGGCCGCGCGCGCCCCTCTCGGCCTGCTGCACCAGCTCGGACACGTGCGTGCGCAGGCGGGCGACCGGCTCGTCCATGAGGTTCTCCCTTGAACGTGGTACTGAACGTGGTGCTGAACGTGATGCTCGCGCAGGCGTTCGGTATCCGAACGATTGTGCCCACAAAGAACATAGCGACCCCGGCGGTGCGCGGTCAACGCCGTCCGCCCGCATAAGCAATCACCCTCATTGCCCGGTCCGGCCGGCGGCAATACCATCCGTCTGCCCGGCTTTTCACCCGCTCCGCACGACCCCGAAGCGCAGGACTCACGAGAGGCCCGTCATGGAACGCACGGACCGTCCGACCTCCCCCGCACCCCGGCCCCCGTCACAGCCCAAGTCACAGCCGACGCCCCGGCGCACGCTCCCGAAGGCACGTCGCACCGTCGCGGCCGCCGCCGTCACGCTGCTCGCGCTCGTCGCCCCGGCCACGGCCGCGCAGGCCGACCCGCCGCCGAACCTCCCGCAGAACGCCGGCGGGTACGAGCAGTCCTTCTCCCCCGCCTACGACTACGACACCGACGGCTGCTATGCGACGTCCGCGATCGGCCCCGACGGGACGCTGGCGACCGGCCTCGCGATCGGCGGCGCCGTCAACGGGAGCTGTCGCGACCAGTGGGACCTGGACGCGTCGCAGACCTACTCGCGCGACAGGTGCAACAACGGCTGGTGCGCCGTCATGTACGCGAGCTACTTCGAGAAGGACCAGACCATGGACGGCCCGGTGGCCATCGGCAGCCACCGGCACGACTGGGAGCACGTCGTGGTATGGGTCGATCAGTCGACCAACCAGGTGGAGCACGTCTCGATCACCGAGCACAGCGGTTCGGCGACCTACCCCCGCTCACAGGTCCGGTTCGAGGGTTCGCACCCCAAGATCGTCTACCACAAGGACGGGCCGAGCACGCACCTGTTCCGCCTGGCCAACGGCAACGACGACCCGCCGGAGAACCACTACGGCACCTGGCGGTACCCGCCGATCGTCGGCTGGAACGGCTGGCCGAGCACGTCGCTGCGCGACCGCCTGATGACCGCCGACTTCGGCGGTGCGAGCATCAAGATCGACGACGGCGACTTCACCTACTGGCTGGAGCGCATGAAGCCGGCCGGCATCCCGTTCGACCCCTCGGCCTAGACGCGGCCTAGGCGCGGACCGGTTCCGGCCTAGACACGGACCGGTCTCGGCGCCGGGCCGACCCAGAAGGTGTCGGCCCGGCAGCCGACGTCGGCGACGAACAGCCGCTCCAGCCCCGTGAGGTCGCCGAGCCGCGCCGCCGCGACGAACGCGTCCAGCAGCGCGCGCTGCTTGCTCGCGAGCACCGTGCTGCGCCGCCCGGACACGATGTGCTTGCGCGCCCGGCTCACGAGCTGGCGCGCCGCCGCCTGCGAGAGCTGGACGATCTCGGCGATGTCCGCGTACGCATAGTCGAACGCCTCGCGGAGCACGTACGCGGCGCGCTCGGTCGGCGTGAGGCGTTCGAGCAGGACCAGCACCGCGACGTCCAGGGCCTCCGCCTGCTCCGCGCCGAGCGCCGGGTCGTCGCTCGTGTCCACCGGTTCGGGCAGCCACGGCCCGACATACGTCTCGCGCCGTGACCGTGCGCTCTGCAGCACGTTGACGGCGAGCCGCGTGGTGGTCGTCGTCAGGAAGGCGTGCGGGTTCCGGACGACGGTCCGGTCGGTGGTGTGCCAACGGATCCAGGTGTCCTGCAGCACGTCCTCCGCCTCGGCGGCCGACCCGAGCATGCGGTACACGATGCGGAAGAGCTGCGGCCGGACCTCCGTGAAGACGGCGGCCGCGACGTCGAGCCCCGGCGCTGAACTTCCCGGCTCTGAACTACCCGGCTCTGAACTTCCCGGCTCTGCGGCGCCTGATGCGGTCATGAACTCACCTCGGGGACGGACGGCCGTCACAGCCGGCGCCCCCGACCGGTCGTACGTGTGAGGCCGATAAAAGCACGGCCCGGATCCCCTGTCCTGCGCTGCCCGAGCCGCCACCCGGCTCAGCAGACCCATCGAGATGCATCCACAGGCTCGGTAGCAGGCACGATGAAGCGAGCAAGGAGAAAACATGAGCGAGCACGTGCTCGAACCGGCGGCCCAGGCGTTCGCCGACGCGACCGCAAAGCCCCCGTTGCTCTACGAGCTGGGCGTCGAGGGAGCCCGCAAGCTGCTCGACGACGTCCAGGCGGCGCCGATCGAGAAGCCGGACGTCGACGAGAAGTGGATCACCGTCCCGGCCGACGTCGGCGACGTGCAGGTGCGCATCGTCAAGCCCGTCGGCGCCGGCTCGACCAGCCCGTCCGGCCGGCCGGACCTGCTGCCCACCCCGCTGCCGACCATCCTCTACGTGCACGGCGGCGGGTGGATCCTCGGCAACGCGGGCACCCACGACCGGCTCGTGCGCGAGCTGGCCGTCGGTGTGGGCGCCGCCGTGGTCTTCGTGGAGTACACCCGATCGCCGGAGGCGCAGTACCCCGTGGCGATCGAGCAGGCGTACGCCACCGCGCAGTGGATCACCCGGCACGGCGCCGCCGAAGGGCTGGACGCCGCGCGGCTGGCCGTCGTCGGCGACTCGGTGGGCGGGAACATGACCGCCGCCCTGGCGATCCTGGCCAAGCAGCGCGGGGACGTGACCTTCGTGCACCAGTCGATGTACTACCCGGTGACCGACGCCGGGCAGGACACCGGCAGCTACCGCGAGTTCGCCGACGGCCCGCACCTGACGGCCAAGGCGATGGCGTGGTTCTGGGACGCCTACCTGCCCGACCTGGAGCGGCGCGACGAGATCACCGCGTCCCCGCTGCGGGCCACCGCCGAAGACCTCGCCGGGCTGCCCGAGGCGTTCCTGGTCGTGGACGAGAACGACGTGCTGCGGGACGAGGGCGAGGCGTACGCGCGCCACCTGATCGCCGCCGGCGTCCCGACGACGACCGTCCGCTACAACGGCACGATCCACGACTTCCTGATGCTGAACCCGCTGCGCGGCACGGCCGCGACGACCGCCGCCCTGGAGCAGGCCGTCCACGTGCTGCGCAAGGCGCTCAAGACCGAACTGACGAACACAGCAGTACCGAACACAGCAGGATCCACCAAGGGAGAGCAGTCATGACCACCCCCACCGTCGTCCTCGTCCACGGGGCGTTCGCCGAGTCGTCGAGCTGGAACGCCGTCGTCGGACACCTGCAGCAGCAGCTGATCCCGGTGGTCGCCGTCGGCAACCCGCTGCGGTCCGTCGCGGGTGACGCCCAGTACGTGCGCGACGTCGTCGCGTCCATCCCCGGCCCGGTGGTGCTGGCCGGCCACTCCTACGGCGGCATGGTCATCACGGAGGCCGCCGCCGGCAACCCGAAGGTCGTGGGCCTCGTCTACGTCGCGGCCTTCACGCCGGACACCGGGGAGAACGCGTTCGACCTGTCCGCCAAGTTCCCCGGCAGCACCCTCGGCGCGGCGCTCAAGGCCTACCCGGTCTCCACGGGCGGCAACGAGCTCGCGATCCGCCCGGAGGTGTTCGGCGAGCAGTTCGCCGCCGACGTCGACGAAGACCTCACGGCCCTCATGGCCGCCACCCAGCGGCCGGTCACCGAGGCCGCGCTGACCGACCACCTGCCGGCGGCCGAGCCGGCCTGGCGCACCATCCCGTCGTGGGTCGTGTACGGCGAGGCCGACCGCAACATCCCGGCCGAGCTGGTCCGGTTCATGGCCGAGCGCGCCGGCGCCCGCGCGGTGACCGGGGTGCCTGGGGCGTCGCACGCGATCAGCGTGTCGCACCCGGTCACGGTGGCCGAGACGATCGCGGCCGCGGTCCAGGCCACCTCGGACTGAACGCGCGACACCGAGCGCGAACGCTGAGCTCGGACGCTGAGCTCGGACGCTGAGCTCGGACGCTGAGCTCACGCACTGAGCTCACGCACTGAGCTCGAACATGACGCCGGCCGGGAGCCCGCCAGCATCCCGGCCGGCGTCGTTCGTGCGCCGACGGCTCTCGCCGCGAGCGCCTCAGAGGGAGCCCACGACCGAGAGGAGCTGGAGCCGGTCGTAGCTCTCGGTGCCGGGCACCGCGGTGAAGACCGTCAGGGCCTGGTTCTGGTCCGGGTCGAGCAGGGTCTGCCCGTGCAGCTCCACGAGGCCCACCTCGGGGTGGTTCAGGCGCTTGGGCTCGCAGTAGGGCCCGACGACGGGGTGCTCGTCCCACAGCCGCGCGAACTCCGGGCTGTCGCCGCGCAGCCGGGCGGCGAGCTCGCCCGCCGGGGACCGCGGACCGGTCTGCGCCTGCAGGGCCGCGAGCCGGGCCGTGAGCGTGCGCCCGTGGTGCTCGTGGTCCTCCTCGGGGACCCGGTCCCGCGCCTGAGGGTCGGTGAACCACCGGTAGGCGCGCACGCGCTCCGGCCCGGTGTACGACGTCTCGTCGCCCAGGAGCGCCACCGCGAGCCGGGTCTGCCGGAGGGTCTCGCCCAGCACGTTCTCGACCTGGGCGGGCGCGTCGGTCAGACCGTCGAGGATCCGCATCATGCCGACGTTGATGTGGTCCCCGCGCTGGACCCGGCGCGGCAGGGCGTGGCCCGCGAGCTCGACGAGGCGGTCCCGCTCCTCCAGGCTCAGGTGCATGCCGTGCGCGATCGCCGCGAGCACCTGCTCCGACGGCACCGGTCCGCGCTGCTGCTCGATGCGGCTGTAGTAGTCGGCGGAGACGCCGCTCAGCGCCGCCACCTCCTCCCGCCGGAGCCCGCTCGTGCGCCGGCGCGGACCGCGCGGCAGGCCCACGTCCTCCGGCTGGAGTGCCTCCCGGCGCGTCCTCAGGAAGTCGGCCAGCTGCTGGCGGTCCATCACCGTCGCCTCACTCTCGTCGTGCGGAATCAAGCAGGGAACCGGACGCCCGTCAGGTCCTCCGAGACGTCCCAGAGCCGGCTCGCGGCCGCCTCGTCGGTCGCGGCGTCGTAGACGCGCTGCGGTGCCGAGCTGCCCGTGAAGTGGCCAACGCCGTCGGGCCCGTAGAACGTCCCGCCGCCGGCCGTGACGTCCGTGACTGCCTGCAGCGCGGGCAGGATGCCCATCTCGACCGGCTGCACGAACACCCCGAGGGCGAGCAGGCGTCGCATGACGGCGTCCATCCGCGGCGGCTCGCCGGTACCCGAGCCGGTGCCCATCGCGGGGCCGGCCGCGTACAGGCCCGTGTAGGTGGTGCCGGGGTGGGCCGCGTTGCTCACGATGCCCCAGCCGTGCGCCCGGCTGCGCCGGTCGAGCTCCAGGGCGAACATGAGCTGGGCGAGCTTGGAGAAGTTGTAGGCCCGCACCGGCGAGTAGTCGCGCTCGCTGTTGAGGTCGGTCCAGTCGATCTTGCCGAACCGCGCCGCGGCGCTCGACATCGTGGTCACCCGCGCACGGGCCGGGCGGCCGTCGGCTGTGCGGGCGTCGCTCGCACGCAGCAGCGGCAGCAGCCGTCCGACCAGCGCCATGTGTCCCAGGTGGTTGGTGCCGAGCTGGAGCTCGAACCCGTCGGCGGTCGTGTGCCGGCCGGGCGGCGTCATCACCCCGGCGTTCGCCACCAGCAGGTCGATCGGGCGGCCCTCCGCCAGGAGGTCGTCGGCCAGTGCCGCCACGGAGTCCAGCGAGGCGAGGTCGAGCGGGCGGGTTCCGACGACGGCGTCCGGCACCGCCGCGCGAAGCCGCTCGACGGCCGCCTGGCCCTTGGCCGGGTTCCGCACCGGCAGCACGAGCTCGGCCCCGGCCCGCGCGAACCGCTCGGCGAGCCCCAGCCCGATCCCGTCGCTCGCGCCGGTCACGACGGCGCGCCGGCCGGTGAGGTCCGGCACGACGACGTCGGTGTACCTCCGGGGACGGTGCTTCACGGGCTTGCTGGTCACCAGGCCGCCGGCCACGGGGCTGCTGGTCACGGAGTTCTTGCTCACGACGATCTTCCTCACGACGGGTTCTCCACCGGTCGGCCGACCGGTCCCGACCAGAGTGCGCGCGGCCCGGGGCCGGATCCAGGTTCGAGTTGTCCGTGGCTAGAGGCCTGTGACCAGCGCCACGTCACGTCCGGGCCCGCTGTGTTGTCGAACTGGTAAGACCACCAGGAGGGTGTCATGGAGAAGATTCTGATCGTCGGCGGCGGCTACGCGGGCTTCTACGCAGCGTGGGGCCTGGAGAAGAAGCTCCGCCGGGGTGAGGCCGAGGTCACGCTCGTCGATCCGCACGGCTACATGACCTACCAGCCGTTCCTGCCCGAGGTCACGGCCGGCTCCATCGAGGCGCGGCACGTCATGGTGTCGCTGCGGCGCCACCTGCACCACACCACGATCATCGCCGGCCACACCACCAGGATCGACCACGCGCACCGCACCGCGACCGTCCGCACCAACGACGGCGCCCTGCGGGAGATCACGTACGACACGATCGTCGTCACCGCCGGCGCCGTGACCCGGACGTTCCCCGTGCCGGGCATCGAGCAGGAGGCGATCGGCCTCAAGCACGTGGAGGAGGCCGTCGCGATCCGCGACGCGCTCCTGACGGCGTTCGACCGCGCCGCCCTGCTCCCGCCGGGCATCGAGCGCCGCCGGCTCCTGACGGTCACCGTCGTGGGCGGCGGGTTCACCGGCGTCGAGGTCTTCGGCGAGCTGCTCTCCCTGGCCACCGCCCTGCTGCGCTCCTACCCGGAGCTCGGTCGCGACGACCTGGCCTTCCACCTCGTGGACGCGAACAAGCGCATCCTGCCCGAGGTCACGGACGAGCCCGGCCGCTGGGTCGTGCGGCACCTGCAGGAGCGCGGCGGGCGCATCCACCTCGGCACGCAGGTCGTCTCGGCGGCCGACGGCCGGATCATGCTGTCGACCGGCGAGTCGTACGGCAACGGCCTGCTGATCTGGGCCGCCGGCAACGGCAGCAACCCCGTCGTCGCGAGGAACACCGACCTGCCGGTCGACGAGCGCGGCCTGGTCCGCGTCCGCGCGGACCTCCGCGTCGGCACCGACGACGAGCTCGTCCCCGACGCCTGGGCCGCCGGCGACAACGCCGCCGTGCCCGACCTGGCCTCGACCGTCCCCGGCGCGCGGACCGTGCCGAACGCCCAGCACGCCGTCCGGCAGGGCAAGCTGCTGGCGAAGAACCTGGTCGCCGTCCTGCGCGGCAGGAAGCCCAGGCCGTACCTGCACCACAGCCTCGGCGTGGTCGCCACCCTCGGCATCGGGCGCGGCATCTTCCAGTACAAGCGCCTGGTCATCAAGGGCTTCCCGGCCTGGATCATGCACCGCGGCTACCACGTCCTGGCGGTCCCGACCTGGGAGCGCAAGGTGCGCGTGCTGCTCGTGTGGGCCTCCGCGGTGCTGTTCGGCCGCGACATCATCCCGCTCTCGACGGTGCAGTCGCCCCGGGCGGCGTTCCTCGCGGGCGGCGACCCGTTCGCGGGCTCGGGCGAGAAGGCCTCGGGCGAGAAGGCGGCGGCAGCCGCCGGCACCCCCGCACCGGCCGCCCCGGCACCGGCGGCACCGGCGGCACCGACCCCCGCTGACCCCGCCGTCCGCCCCGAGCTGAGCGTGGTGCGCGATGCGGGCTGACCTCCGCCGTCGGGCCGCCGGCCTCCGCGCCCGCGCCGCCGCGCTCGGCGAGCGGCGCGTGCAGCTGCACTGGTCCAACCTGTTCGGGGTCGTGACCTTCACGTGCCTGGTCGTCCTGACGATCACCGGCATCCTGCTGGCGTTCACCTACACGCCGTCGAACGAGCTGGTCACCTACACCGGGCCCTACGGGCCGCTGCAGGGCGCGACGGTCACCGAGGCGTTCGCCTCGACCATGCGCATCTCGTTCGAGCAGACGGGCGGCCTCCTGCTGCGCCAGACGCACCACTGGGCGGCGCTCGTCATGCCCGCCTCGGTCATCATGCAGCTGCTCATCACGTTCTTCACCGGCGGGTTCCGCCGGCCGCGGCGGCTGAGCTGGGTGCTGCTGGTGGCGGCGTTCGTGCTGGTGCTGGCCGCCGGCTGGAGCGGCTACGCCCTGCCCGACGACATGCTGTCGGGCACCGGCCTGCGGATCGTGGAGGGTGTGGTCCTCAGCATCCCGTTCCTGGGGACCTGGATCGCCGGGCTGATGTTCGGCGGGCCGTTCCCGGGCCAGATCATCGAGAACCTGTACCCGCTGCACGTGGCGATCGCGCCGGGGCTGCTCGTCGTCGTCCTGATCGCGCGGGCGGCGCTCACCCTGCGGGACGGGCAGGCCAAGCAGTTCCGGCCGGAGCCGGTCGCATCGCTCGGGCTGCGCCTGTGGCCCGACGCCGCCTTCCGTGCCCTCGGCATGATGGGCATCACCGGCTCGGTGCTCGTGCTGCTCGGCGCGACCGCGACGATCAGCCCCGTCTGGACCTACGGGCCGGCGTCGGTGGGCGAGGTCGGCGCCGGGAGCCAGCCCGACTGGTACATGGGGTTCCTCGACGGGGCGCTGCGCCTGGTCCCGATGGGCTGGGAGACCGAGTGGTTCGGCTGGACGTGGACGTTCGCCACGCTGGTCCCGCTCGCCGTCGTCGCCGTGTACTTCGGCCTGCTGGTCGTCTACCCGTACGTCGAGGCCTGGGTCACCCAGGACCGCGAGCAGCACCACGTGCTGGACCGCCCCCGCCACTTCCCGGTCCGTACCGGCATCGGCGTGGCGGGCGCGCTCTTCTACGGCATCCTGTGGGGCGCCGCGAGCGCCGACATCGTCTCGACCCAGTTCAGCGTGAGCTTCGAGTCGGTGATCACCACGCTGCAGGTGCTGCTGGTCGTCGGGCCCGCGCTGGCGTTCGAGATCACGCGGCGGGTCTGCATCGGGCTGCAGCGCAAGGACCTGGAGATCGCGCTGCACGGTCACGAGACGGGCCGGGTGGTGCGGATGCCGAACGGCGGGTACGCCGATATCCACCAGCCGGTCGACGACGCCGAGCGGGCGCGGCTGACCGTCGTCCCCGTCCCAGCGGCGCCGGGCCGCACGGACGGCAAGGGGCGGCTGCGCGGGAGCGAGCGGCTGCGCGGTGCGCTGGCGCGCGGGTTCGGCACGGGGCACGTGGTGCCGGCGGCGGAGCGCGACGCGGCCCGGGCCGGGGCGCCGGCCGCGGGCCGGCAGCTCGAGGGTGCGGGAGGCCGAGCCGGCGTCGCCGTCAGCAAGAGCCGGACCCGCGGGGCTATCCGCCCAGCGCCGCGAACGCCTCGTACACCATGAACGCCGGCCAGAACAGGCCCTGGACGACGGCCCAGACGAACTCCCAGAACCCGTCGGCCTGCTGCCAGAAGTAGACCCATGCACCGATGACGCCGAGCCCGTAGATCGCGCCACCGCCCGCGGCGCCCGTCCGTGAGTCGCTCATGACCCCACCTCCGTGACCCACGCTACGCCGGGCGCCGGGTATCCGGCCTGGTGAGCGCTCAGGCCTCGAAGGCGTGCATCGCCCGCACGAGCCAGTCGACGAGCCGGGCGCGCTCGGCGACGACGCCCTCGGACAGCCGCGCCGCGGCATGCACCACGAGCCACGACTCGAGGTCGCGCAGGGGGCGCGGAGATCCGTCGGCGTAGGCCAGGGCGTACCCGCGGGTGAGCATCGACCGGCCGGCCGCCACCAGCCCACGAGCCGCCAGCCCGGGCAGACCGCGCGGGGCGGCGGGCGACGCGTCAGCCCACTGCAGCAGCAGGATCGCCCGGGTGTGGTCCGCCTCGGGCACGCCGCGCGCGGCGTTGGGCCAGTCGATGACGCTCACCCGCTCGCCGGACACCATGACGTTGCCGGGGTGGTAGTCGCCGTGGCACAGCCGGTCCCCCGACGGCAGCCCGTCGAGCAGGCGCAGCGCGAACCCGCGCAGCTCCCGGGACAGGGTCGCGCCGTCGATGCGGGCAGCCAGCACCTGGCGGACGTCGGGCAGGTCCGCCGGCGCGGGCACCGCGTGGACGGCGAGGTGGGTCTCCGCCAGGGCCCGGGCGAGCGCCCGCACCCGCCACGGCCTGCGCCGGAGCGTCTCCAGCATGTCCGCGCCGGCGACACGTTCCAGCACCAGGCCCGGGCGCCCGTCCCACGTCATGACATCGACCAGGCCGGGAGCGACGTGGTGCCCGGCCAGGCCGGCCAGCGCCGCCGCCTCGGCCCGGTGCCCGGCGAACCCGGAACGGTAGAGCTTCACGACGGCGTCGCCGCCCCAGGCGTACACCTCGGCCTCGCGACCCACGCCGATCCTGGGCCCGAGCCCGGCTCCGCCGGCAGGGACCGGTCCGGCGGCGGTCGAGTCGGTCATCCGGACAGTGTGCTGGGCGCGGGGCTACGTCACCACCTCCGTTTCGGGTGGTTCCGCCAGACACCCCGATCGAGTCACCCGAACAGCCCCAGCGCGTTGACCACAGCAGTTGCTGCCAGATTCGACCCCGGCCTGGCAGCAACTGCTGTGGTCAACGCCGCCGAGCACTGACGGCGGCGTCGCGCTCCGGCGAGGGGGTTCCGACCTCCGGGCCGCTCGGGTGATTTATCCCCTCAAGTGCCGACCTGACTTGACTTCTTGAGGCTCGCCTCGCCTAAGTTAGGCACACCTAATTCCATACCGGGGCACCGTCCCGGCGTACGAGGGAGCTGTCCGATGTTGCGCCTGCCCGGAGCCGGCCCCGATCGCGCCGCGACGCGAACCACGAGCAGGCCAGTCCTCAGCAGACCGGCACGTCCGGCCCGCCGACGCCCAGCGCTCGCCGCCGCCGTGCTGCTCGCGGTCGCCGCGCTCGTCGCCGGGTGCGGACTGCAGCTCCCTCTGGCGGGGCACGCGGACGACGGCGGCGCCGTCGTCGGCACGGAGCCGCTCAGCGAGCTGGAGCCGATCGCCGACCCGCGCGCGTGGATCGGCGAGATCACGGTGGGCACGCCCGAGCGCCCCGTCGACCCGGTCGCCGAGAACCCGCAGCCGGCCCTGCCCGCGACCGTCACCGACGCGCAGGGCACCGAGGTGACGGTCGCCGACACGAGCCGGATCCTGGCGCTCGACCTGTACGGGTCGCTCTCGCGAATCGTGTTCGAGCTCGGGCTGGGCGACAGCGTCGTGGGCCGCGACGTCTCGTCGGGCTTCCCGGAGATCGCCGACCGGCCGCTCGTCACGTCCAACGGCCACGAGCTCACGGGCGAGGCGATCCTCGACCTGGCGCCCACCGTCATCCTCACGGACACCACGCTCGGCCCCTGGGACGTGGTGCTGCAGATGCGCGACGCCGGCATCCCCGTCGTCGTGCTCGACAGCCACCGCAGCCTGGAGACCTCCGCCGACCTGGCCCGCGCCACGGGCGAGGCGCTGGGCCTGCCCGCCGAGGGCGCGGTCCTCGCCGAGCGCACCGAGGTCGCCGTCGACGACACGCTGGCGCAGGTCGCGGAGCTGGCGCCCGCCGACCCGGCCGTCCGGCCGCGCGTGATCTTCCTCTACGTGCGCGGGCAGTCGGGCGTCTACTACCTGTTCGGCGACGAGTCCGGGGCGGACTCTCTCATCGAGGGCCTGGGCGCCGTCGACGCCGCCGCCGAGGTGGGCTGGAAGGGCATGCGCCCGCTGAACGACGAGGGTCTGATCTCCATGCAGCCCGACCTCGTGCTGCTGATGACCGGCGGGCTGGAGTCCGTGGGCGGCGTGGACGGGCTGCTGGAGCAGGTGCCGGCCCTGGCGCAGACGCCGGCGGGCGAGAACCGGCGGTTCGTCGCCATGGACGACACGGAGATCCTGTCGTTCGGGCCCAGGTCGGCGGACGTGCTCGACGCGCTGGCCCGCGCGTTCTACGCGCCGGAGAGCGTCTCGTGACCCCGACGACCCGCGCGTCCGGGAGCCCCGCCGTCAGCCCGACCGCGCGCCCACCCGTGCGGCCCGACGGCGACTCGGTCGCGAGCACCCCCGCCCCCGGCCCCGGCCCCGACGGCGCGAGCCGGCCAGGACGCACCGCCTCCGACACCCCGCTCCCGCCCACCCGCCCCGCCCGCACCGCCGCCCTCACCGCCGGACTCGTGGTCGCGCTCAGCGTGCTGGCGGTCGTGTCCGCGGGGTCCGGGCAGCTCCATGTCCCGCCCGCCGAGGTCGTGGGGTCCCTGCTGCACCACGCGGGTCTCGACGTCGGCCCGATGCCCGCCCACCCGAACGGCGACGCCGCGCTCTGGACCATCCGGTTCCCGCGCGTCGCCATGGCGGCGCTGGTGGGGGCCGCGCTCGCGACGGCCGGGGCCGTGATGCAGGGCGTCTTCGGCAACCCGCTGGCGGAGCCCGGCGTCGTCGGCGTCTCCTCCGGCGCGGCCGTGGCGGCGTCCGTGACCATCGTGCTCGGGCTGACGGCGCTCGGCCCCTGGACCACTGCCGCCGCCGCGTTCGCGGGCGGGCTCGCCGCGACGTTCCTCGTCTACGGGCTGGCCCGGTCGGCGGGCCGCACCGAGGTGGTCACGCTGGTGCTCACCGGCGTGGCCGTGAACGCCGTGTGCGGCGCCGGCCTGGCGCTGACCACGTTCCTCGGCGACACGCAGGCCCGGGAGCAGATCGTGTTCTGGCAGCTCGGCTCGTTCAACGGGACCCGCTGGGCGTACGTCGCCGTGGTCGCGCCGCTCGTGGCGGTCGGTGTGGTCGGCGCACTGCTGCTGGCGCGCCGGCTGGACCTGCTGTCCCTGGGCGAGCGGTCGGCGCGGCACCTCGGCGTCGACGTCGAGCGCCTGCGCGTGCTCAGCATCGTCGTGGTCGCCGTGCTCACCGCCGCGGGCGTCGCGTTCTGCGGCATCATCGCGTTCGTCGGCCTCGTGGTTCCGCACCTGATCCGCATGGCCGTAGGCCCCGCGCACCGCGTGCTCGTGCCGCTCAGCGCGCTCGGCGGCGCCGTGCTGCTGCTGGCCGCCGACCTCGTCGCGCGCACCGCCGTCGGCTACGCCGACCTGCCGATCGGCATGCTCACCGCCCTGGTCGGCGGGCCGTTCTTCTTCTGGCTCATCCGCCGCACGCGCCGCACCGCGGGAGGCTGGGCATGAGCGCACGGCCGACTGCCCAGCCGACGACGACAACCTGGCCGGCGCTGCTCACCCTGACCGGCGTCCGGGTCACCGCCGGGGACGCCGTGCTGCTCGACGGCGTCGACCTGGAGGTCCGCCCGGGCGAGGTGCTCGTCGTCGTCGGGCCGAACGGGGCCGGCAAGTCCACGCTCGTCTCGGTCCTGGCGGGCGACCGCGCCCCCGACGGCGGCGAGGCCGCCTGGACCGGCACGCCCCTGGGCGCCGTCCGGCCCGCCGAGCTGGCCCGGCTGCGCGCCGTCCTGCTCCAGGAGAACCAGGTCAGCTTCCCGTTCCGGGTGATCGACGTGGTCCGCATGGGCCGGGCGCCCTGGCAAGCCTCCGGCACACCCGCCGACGACGACGCCGTGGTCGCCCGCGCCCTGGCGGCCGCGGACGTCGTCGGGCTGGCCGAGCGGCGCTTCCCCACGCTGTCGGGCGGCGAGAAGGCCCGCACCTCGTTCGCGCGGCTGCTCGCGCAGGACACCACGCTGCTGCTGCTCGACGAGCCGACCGCCGCGCTCGACGTGCGGCACACCGAGCACGTGCTGCGCCACGCCCGGCGGCGCGCGTCGGACGGCGGCGCCGTCGTCGTGGTGCTGCACGACCTGGCGCTCGCCGCCGCCTGGGCGGACCGCGTGCTGGTGCTCGACGGCGGCCGGGTCGCCGCCGTCGGCCCGCCCGCCGAGGTGCTGACCGCCGACCTGCTGTCCCGGGTCTACGAGCACCCCGTCGACGTGGTGCGGCACCCCGTCACGGGCGGGCTGCTGGTGCTCCCCCGCTACGCCGCCGAGGCGCGGACCGATGCATCGGCAGCCGCGACCCACGCCCCCACCCGAACCGACGCCCTCAGCGAGGACCCCGCATGACATCCCGCCACCTGCCCCGCCCGGCGATCTCGCTGGTCGCCCTCGTCGTCGTGGTCGCCCTCGCACTGCTCGGCCCGGTGCTGACGGCGCACGCCGCCGCCCGCGTCGCGGTGTCGGGGCAGCCCGACCCGGGCGCGGCCTCGACGGTGCGTGTCTCGGGCAGCGGGTTCCAGTCGGTGCCCAAGGCGTTCGGCGGGCTCTACGTGTTCTTCGGGTGGGTCTCGGACCCGTCGGGCGGGTCGTGGGCGCCGAGCCGCGGCGGCGTGTCCGGCGACACCTACCGCTACGTGCCCGACGCCGAGACCGCGCAGAACGCGGGCTACCAGCGGTTCGTCGCCTTCCCGGGGTCGAGCACGGAGGCGGAGGCGAACGGCGGCACCATCGCCGCGGACGGCACCTGGTCCACCGACCTCGTGATCCCCGGCGCCCGCTTCAAGGCGGCCGACGGCAGCACCGTGGACTGCACGGCCGTGCGGTGCGGCATCATCACGATCGGCGCGCACGGGGTGCGCAACGCGAACAACGAGACGTTCACGCCCGTGACGTTCGCCGGCTCGGGCGGCGGCGCAGGGTCGGGTACGGCGGACGGCGGCTCCGACGCGGACGACGGCGCGGCCGGGTCGGGCACGGGCGGCACCGGCGGGACCGGGTCCGACGGCGCGAACGACACCGGGTCCGGCGACGACGACACGGAGCCGGACGCCACGAGCCGCCCGGCCAAGGCCAGCCTCGGCGTGGACCAGGCCACGGCCGTCGTGGGGCGCGTGCTGAGCTTCGGCGCACAGGGGCTGGAGCCCGGCGAGCAGGTGAGCGTCACGCTCGACGACGGCCTGGTCGCCGTCGGGCCGCTGGTCGCGGGCAACCACGGTGAGGTCGCGGGCCTCCTGGAGCTGCCCTCGGACCTGCGCACGGGCACGCACGTGCTGCGGCTGTCCGGCGCCTCCTCCGGCACGGCGATCGAGACCGAGGTGACGGTCACCCGCGACCCGGCCGAGGTGTCGGCCGCGGAGGCAGCCGCCGAGGCCGCGGGAACGGGAGCCGCAGGGGTCGGCGGTGACACCGGTGCGAACGCCGACGGCACCTGGCGCCCCGAGGAGATCGCGGTGGGGATCGCGGCCCTGCTGCTGCTCGTCGTGATCCTGTCGTCGCTGGTCACGGCGCTGAAGCGCCGCGCGGACCGACGCCGGGCGGACCAGGAGGCCCGCGCATGAGCCGCACTCCTCGCCGTCGGCGCAGCGCCACGACGGCCGCCGCCCTCGTGCTCACGCTGCTCCTGTCCGCGGCGACCACGGCGTCGGCCACGGCGTCCGACGACCAGGGCCCCCTCCTGCTCACGGTCACCGTGCCCGGGGACGAGCAGGCCCCGCCCGGCGAGGCCGAGGACGGCAGGCTCACCGACGCCGAGCTGCGCTGGGCCGTGAGCGTGCAGGCCGGCTCGGAGAGCCACCTCGCGGGGCAGTGCAACTTTCTGGTCGCGGGCCGCCCCGGCACCGACGGCGACACGCGCGGCGGGCGCATCTGGACCGACGCCGACCGCACCCTCTACCACGGCACCGCCGGCGACGTTCGCGTGGTGCGCACCGTCGGCCGGGGCGCGGACGCCACGCAGCGCACCGCCACGTTCGGCACACGCTGCACGGCGCCCGACGGCCGCCCGGTGTCGTACGCCGCGGGCCGCACCACGGGCGCCGAGGCCGTGCTGACGGGCGGCACCGGCACGCGCGAGGCCGACGGCTCGGTGCGCATCCGCTGGAAGGGCAGCTTCACCGTGGTGTTCTACGGCGGCCTGGTCTACTGGTGGGTCACCGACCCGGAGCTGCGCCTGGACGCCGCCGGGAACGGCGCGCTGACCGGCACGCTCGGCGGCTACGGCACCGACCAGCAGGACATGACCCGCTGGGAACCGCTGCCGTCGACCCGGGCACAGCTCGTCACCTTCACCGGACGCCGCCTCGACCCGGCCTCCCGCGGCGGGCACCTGGTGCCCGACTACTGCGGCGTGCGCACGAGCACCGGCGGCCGCGTACCGCAGTTCCGCGAGGACCCGGCCGGGAGCTGCTGGGGCTCGTTCCCGCAGGCGTTCGTGAACTTCCACCAGCTCGTGGGCGAGCCCGAGTTCTGGTACTCCACCGGCACCCGGGACGAGATCAAGACGCCCGCGAACGTGAGCGTCAGCTTCGACGCCGCCGAGTCCGTCGGCAGCGCCGGCCCCGGCGACGGCGGCACGGGCGGCGGAGGCGACGGGGGCAACGGCACAGCCGCACCGCCGGCCGCCGTCCCGCCCGCAACCACCGGCCCCGAGGGCAGCGGCGGCGGCTCTCGCGCCGGCACGGGCGACGGAGCCACCCGCGGCGGCACGGGCACCACGCCCGACACCGACGCGGGCGCCGCCTCGTTCCTCCCCGTCGCCGCCGCGACCCTCGACGCCGCCGGCGCCGCCCTGATCCCCGACGGCCTGATCCCGGGCGGCACCACCGGCCGCCGGCTCGCCGTCCTGACCGCCGTGCTGCTGGTCGCCGCATCCGTGGCGATCCTCGGCTTCCGGCAGGGCTGGCTCGTGCTGCCCTTCCGGCGGCGCGACCCCTGAGACCCCCAGTCCGCAGTCCATCCCCAGAGAGAGGCACGAACTCATGACACGCAGCAGACCGGCGGGCCGTACGCGGCACCGCGGGCACGCTCTGATCGCCACCGGACTGGCCGCGACGCTCGGCACGGCGCTCGCCGCCGCACCGCTCGTCGCACTGACCGCGACCGCGGCGCAGCCGAGCGAGGTCACCGCAGACAGCGGTGACCTGGCCTGGGGCTTCCGTGAGAGCTTCCGCAACTACGTGGGACGCCAGACGGCAGCCCTGCCGCCCATCGGGGCGGTCCCGGTCGGCGAGCGCATCACGCTCGTCGCACCCGGCGAGTTCGACGAGAACGGCACGCCCGCCGCCAACCTCGACACCACCCCGCCGAACGAGACCCTGCCCTACCTGCTGCCCGTCACGGGCGGGACGGTCACCGACGCGGACAACCTGACGATCGCCAGCGCCGGCGGCGCCGTCTTCCACTTCCCGTCGCACGCCTTCACGGTGACGGTCAAGGACGTAGCCGTGGTGGTCGACGGCGGCGTGGGCACCCTCGTGGGCGACCTCGCCGTCGAGATCCCGGAGAACAACCTGGGCTACGAGCCCGGCACCTACGGCGGCGACGACGTGGTGCTCGGCGAGGTGGCGACCACCACGGTGGACGTCGCGGCCGACGCCGTGACCGTCTCCGGGACCGGCGTGACCCTGACGGCTGATGGCGCCGCGGCGCTCCAGGGCTTCCTCGCCGAGGGCGCCGCGCTCGACGGCTTCACCGTGAGCGCGCAGTCCAGCGCGCCCACGGAGGAGCCCGAGGAGTGGAACCCGACCGTGACGCTGTCGAAGGCGTCGGGGCTGGACCCCGACGGCGAGACCGTCACGGTCACCGGTTCGGGCTTCGACCCGGCGGCCAACGTGAACACGTCGGGCCGCCCGCCGGTCGCCGCGGGCGCGCCCACGGGCGTGTACGTGGTGTTCGGCTCCTTCGGCGACCCCTGGCGGCCGTCGGAGGGCGCCGGCATGGGCGCCCGGACGGTGCTCGCCCAGAGGTGGGCGCTGCCGGAACCGTCGTACTCGCAGGTGAAGGCGGACTTCCCGAACGTGGCCGAGCAGCTCGTGCTGCTCAACCCGGACGGCACGTTCACGGCCGAGCTCGCGGCGGCGCCGTCGGACACCGCTACCGGCACCTACGGCATCTACACCTACGCCGCGGGCGGGGCGGCGGCCAACGCCGCCCAGGAGCTGGGCGTCCCGGTGACGTTCGCGACGCCGGGCGGCGAGGGCGAGGGCGACATCGACCTGGAGGTCACCGTGCCCGAGGGCGAGGACCCGGGCGAGCCCGGCGCGTTCACCTGGACCGTCGTGGGCGGCGCCGGGGCCGTGAGCCTCGGCACCGCCGAGGCCGGGGCGGGCGCCCTGACCGCCACGGGCGACCTCAAGCGGGTCACGGTCAGCGACACCCGCGCGGGCGGTCCCGCGTGGAGCATCAACGGCACGGCCACCGACTTCTTCGCCACCGGTGGTTCGGCGTCCTTCCCGGGCAGCAGCCTGGGCTGGTCGCCGTCGGTCTCGGAGAACACCGGAGGCGCCGTCGCCGGCGCACTGGTGCGGCCCGGCGCGGGTTCCGGCCTGACCGCGAGCGCCACCCTGGTGTCCGCACCGGCGGGGCACGCGTCCGGTTCGGTGACGGCGGACGCCGCGCTCGACCTGCGCATCCCGCTGGAGACCCCGGCCGGCGACTACGCGAGCGTGCTCACGCTCACCGCGGTGGGCTGACGGTCCCGTGTTCTCCCTGCCTCATCGTGCAGGCCCGCTGCCGCGACGTGCCTCCGGGCACGCCGCGGCTGCGGTGCAGGCCACCTACCGCCCCACGCTCGTGCTCACGGCGTTGCTGACCGTCCTGCTCGGCGGGCTGCCGCTCGTGGGCCCGGCGGCGGCGCACGCCATGCCCGCCGTCGCCGGCACCAGCACCGACACCAGCACCGACGGCATCTCCTGGTCCGTCACCCCTGCCGACAACCGGCAGGGCACCGGCCGTGCCAACTACGCCTACGCCGTCGAGCCCGGGGACCGCGTCCGCGACGCCCTGGTGGTGACCAACCGGTCGGCCGCACCCCTGCAGCTCACCGTGTACGGCACCGACGCCTTCACGACCCCGGGCGGCCACATCGACCTGCTGACCGCCGAGGAGCCCGCGACCGGGCTCGGCACCTGGATCACCTTCCGCCAGGGCACGCTGGACCTCGACCCGGGCGAGTCCGCCGAGGTCCCGTTCACGCTCCGCGTGCCCGACGACGCGACGCCCGGCGACCACTCGGGCGGCGTCGTCACCGCGCTGACGCAGCAGGTGGGCGACTCCGCCCTGACCGTGGACCGGCGTCTCGCGCTGCGCGTGCACGCGCGGGTGGCGGGCGACCTCGCGCCGGGGCTCGGGATCAGCGACCTGAGCGTCACCACGGACGTGTCCGCCAACCCGTTCGGGACCGTCACCTCGACGGTCCGCTACCGGCTCACCAACACGGGCACCGCCCGGCTGGTGCCCACGGAGTCGGTCACCGTGGCGGGTCCCGCGGGCGCGTCCTGGCTCGGCGGCACAGCGACGGCGTCGGAGTCGGCGTCGGGCGAGCTGACCGAGATCCTGCCCGGCTCGACGGTGGAGCGCGTGGTCGAGGTCCGGGGCGTCCGTCCGCTCGTGCGGGCCGAGGCGACGGTCCGGGTGGACGGCCTCGTGGTCGGCATCGGCGGGGGCGGCGTCACCGCGGCGCACGACGCCGCGAGCGGCTGGGCCGTGCCGTGGGCCCTGCTGGGTCTCGTGCTGCTGGCCGTGGCGGCCGCCGTGGTGATCCCGCTGGGGCGGGCGAGACGTGGCAGGCTCTGGGGCAGACCCCACGAGACAGGGAGGGCCTGATGAGCCGGCCGGACGCGCAGCGGTTCCCGGCGTCGGTGTTCGGCGTCGGCTCCGAGCCCGACGCGCGCTTCACCCTCGCCAACGAGCGGACCTTCCTCGCCTGGATCCGGACCGCCCTCGCCCTGGTGGCCGGCGGTGTCGCCCTCGAGACGCTCGGCCTCGACCTGCACGCCGGCCTGCGGCTCGCGGCGTCGCTCGTGCTCATCGTCGCCGGTACGACGCTGCCGCTGATCGCCTGGGCCGGGTGGATGCGCGTCGAGCGGGCGCTGCGCAACGGCGCGCCGCTGCCGTCGTCGATCGTGGGCGTGGTGCTCGCCGTCGTCGTCGCGGTGGTCGGCGTGCTCGTGCTGCTGGGCGTGCTGCTGCGATGACCGCCGCGGGGACTCCCCCGGGGGCGGGGTCTCCTCCGCGCTCCGGGCAGGCGCCCGTCCCCGGGCTGCAGCCGGAGCGCACGGAGCTGGCCTGGCGCCGCACGGCACTGTCGGTCGCCGCCGTCTCGCTGGTGGGGGCGCGGCTGCTGCCCGCGCTCTTCGGCAGCACGGTCTGGCTCCTGCCCGGCCTGGCCGGGCTGATGCTTGCCGGGTACCTCCTGATCGCGTCCCGACGGCGGCACGGCCGACGAGTGCCGGTGCCGGCGCGGGGCCCGGGGCACGACTCGCCGGGCGCCGGGCTGCTCGCGGTGGCGGGCGCCGTCGTGGTGACGATCGGCCTGGGCGGGCTGGTGGTCGTCCTGGCCATCCATCTCTGGGCCTGACCGCCTGACGCACCCAAGGTGCGCTTCTACCCAGTCATCGGGCCCGGAATCAGGCGTGGTGCGGGCCGGATGACTGGGTAGAAGCGCACCTTGCGGGTGGCGGGTCAGCGGGTGTGCGGGGTGGGCGGTTGGGCGGGTGGGCGTCAGGGCAGCGTCCAGCGCTGGACCGTGCTCCCGTCGCAGTCGGCGATCTGGGTCCGGGTCCCGTCGTTCTGCACCCGGCCGACCGGCTGCAGGCAGCGGCCGGACTGCGGGTTGCGCAGCGCGAGGGTGCCGCTGGTCGAGGCCCACTGCTGGGCGCCGGTGCCGTTGCAGTCCCAGAGCTGGACGGCGGTACCCGGCGCCGTCTCTCCCCCGGCGACGTCGAGGCACTTGCCGAGCGCGCGGACCGTGCCGTCCGTGCCGACGGTCCACTGCTGGGCGGCGTTGCCGTTGCAGTTGGCGAGCTGGATAGGCGTGCCGTTGGCCGTGCTGGCCCCGGCGACGTCGAGGCAGATGCCGTTGCTCGCCCGGACCGTGCCCGTGCGCCCGCCTCCGCCGCCGGTGGAGTCGTAGACCCGGACGTAGTCGACGACCATCTGCTGCGGGAACTGCGTGGTCCCGTCGGGGTAGCCGGGCCAGTTGCCGCCCACGGCGACGTTCAGGATGAAGAAGAACGGCTGGTTGAACACCCACGGGTTGCCGCCGGTGTTGGCGGGCGTGAACGTCTGGTACGCGTTGCCGTCCACCAGCCAGGTGATCGAGTTGGGGCTCCAGTCGATCGCGAAGGTGTGGAAGTCGTCGGCGAACGACCAGCCCTGCGGGTGCTGGTACTGCCCCGTGATGGGGTTGCCGCCCGAGTAGCCGGGGCCGTGCAGCGTGCCGTGCACCAGGTGGGGCTCGCGGCCGATGTTCTCCATGATGTCGATCTCGCCCGAGCTGGGCCACGGCGTGCCCGGGAACTGCCCGCCGAGCATCCAGAACGCCGGCCAGATGCCCTGGCCGCGCGGGATCTTGATGCGCGCCTCCAGCCGGCCGTACTGCGGCTGCACCTTGCCCTTGGTCGTCAGCCGGGCCGAGGTGTAGCCGCTTCCTTCCTGCCGGGCCGTGATGACGAGGTTGCCGTTGCCGTCCAGGGCGGAGTTCTGGCGGGAGTTGACGTAGTTCTGCAGCTCGTTGTTGCCCCAGCCGCCCGCGCCGGTCTCGTGGTTCCAGTTCGCGGCGTTGGGGGCGCTGCCCGCCGCGCCGTCGAACTCGTCGGACCAGGTCAGGGCGGCGGCAGCCGGTGCGGTCGCCGCCTGCGCCTGCGCGTCCGGTGCGGCCCCGGCGTCGGGCACCTTCGGCGGCGCTGCCGAGGCGACGAGCGAGGCGGACAGGACGAGCGTCACGGCGGCGACTGCCGTGACCAGGGTCCTGGGTGCGGTGGTTCGGGGGGTGCTGGACCTGCTGGATCTGTGTGCACGACGCATCGGGGTGCTCCCTCGACGTGAGCCATCCCGCCGGGCGGGACTGCCCGGCGGTCATCGCAGTGACCTTCGCGCTCAGAGCTGTTGCTGACGGACCGTACATTCGGCCGTCGGAGCCGCACAACGAGTGGTCGCAGAGTTACGGGTTTTCCCCATACCTGCAGGGCAGGGCCCGACGGCAGGGCCGAGCACGCGGCGCGCAGCACCGGGCACGCGCTGTGAATGTTCTGCCCGCACATCTGAGGATCGGGTGACGGAGGTGCGTGGCGACGCCCGGCGCGCGGACGCAGCGCTTACCGTCTACCCGTGACGCTCGTCGACCTCGTGCTCCTCGTGGTGCTGCTCATCGCCCTCGGCGCCGGGCTGAGCCGCGGCCTGCTGGCCACGCTCGGTGGCCTCGTCGGCCTGATCCTGGGCGGGCTGGCAGCCTTCTGGGCGGTCCCCGCGGTCAACGACGTGCTGCCGTCGTCGCAGTGGCGCGGGCCGGTGTCGATCGCCCTCGCGGTGCTGCTGCCCGTGTTCGGGGCCTCACTCGGCGCCGGGCTGGGCCGCGACCTGCGCCGCGGCGTGGACCGCACCGCACTGCGCCCGCTGGAGCGGCTGCTGGGCGGCGCGGCGAACGTGATCGTGGTCGCCCTGGCGCTGTCGTTCGTGGGCAACGCGGTCTCGGCCACCGGAACGCCCGGCGTCTCGTCGGCCGTGTCCTCGTCGGCGGTCCTGCGCACCATCGACGACCTGACGCCCGCCGCGGTGGGCCGGCCCCTGGCCCAGATGCGCGCGATGGTGCTCGACGACGGCCTGCCGCGGCTCAACATCCTGATGGTCCCCCGGCAGGACCCGGTCACTCCCGTCGTCGACCTCGACAACCCGCAGCTCGAGGCCGCCGCCCAGTCGGTGGCCCGGATCTCCGGCATCGCCTACGCGTGCGGCAAGAGCTCGACCGGCTCGGGGTTCGTCGTGGCCCCGGACCGGCTGGTCACCAACGCGCACGTCGTGGCGGGCGTGGACCGGCCGGTCGTCGAGCTGCCCGACCGACCGGCCCGCGAGGGGCGCGTCGTGTACTACGACCCGGTCGACGACCTCGCCGTCGTCGCCGTCGAGGACCTGGCCGCCGAGCCGCTGGAGATCGCGCGGACCCTCTCGGTCGGCGACCGCGCCGCCGTCCAGGGCTACCCCTGGGGCGGACCGTTCACCTCCGTCGGCGCGGGCGTACTGAGCGTCAGCACCGCCCCCGTACCGGACGTCTACAACGAGGGGGCCAGCCCCCGCGAGGTCTACTCGGTGGCCGCCGAGGTGCGCCCCGGCAACTCGGGCGGGCCGCTGCTGACCACCGACGGGCGCGTGGCGGGCGTCGTCTTCGCGCGCGCCGAGGCCGACGTCGAGGTCGGCTTCGCCATGACGGACGCCGAGCTGCGCCCCGTCGCGGCCCACGCCACCGCCCTGGACACCCCGGTGTCGTCGGGCCGCTGCGCGGCCTGAGCCCGCCCGAACCGCCCGGCCGCGAACCCTAGAACGCCCGGTGGTCCGCGATCGGCAGCTTGGGCCCGCGTCGTGGCGCGCGCGGGTGCCCGGACAACGACAGCAGTCGGACCACCCGGTGCCGGTGCGGCGCGTAGGGCGCCAGCAGCCGCAGCATCCCGGCGTCGTCGGTGCGCTCGCCGGCCAGGGCCCAGCCGACGGCGGCCGGGAGGTGGAAGTCGCCCACGGACACCGCGTCGGCGTCGCCGAACGCGCGCTGCGCCACCTCCGCCGACGTCCACACGCCCACGCCCTGCACCTTCTCCAGCCGCGCCCGGGCCTCCGCCGGCGTCATCGTGGCCGCCTCCTCCAGCCGCGGGGCCACCAGGGCGCACCGCGCCACGGTCCGCGCGCGTCCGGGGTCGACGCCGGCGCGGTGCCAGTCCCACACGGGGACGCGGGCCCAGACCTGCGCGTCGGGCACCACGCGCAGCCCGCCGCGCTGCACACCTCGCTGCCCACCGCCCAGCCCGTCGGGCGCCGGTCCGGGGGCCGGGGTGCCGTACCGCAGGAGCAGCCAGCGCCAGGCCCGGTGCGCCGTGACGGTCTGCACGCGCTGCTCCAGCACGGCGGGCACCAGGGACTCCAGCACCCGCCCGGAGCGGAGCATCCGCATGCCGGCGGCCCGACGGTGGGCGGCGCGGACCTGCGGCGGCGGCGCGAAGCCCGCCACGTCGTCGTCCTCGCCGAGCAGGACCGGCAGCGCCTCGGCGGCCTCGCGGGCGCCGTCGCCCCACAGGTGCACCACCACCTCGTGCGGCCCGGCCGGGACGAACCGCTGCGTCACCGGCCCGGTCCGGAGCAGCGACGTGCGCCAGACGGAGCCGTCGGCGGCCCGGTGGAACGTGGGGTCGCCCGGGCCGTGCGCGAGCGGTCCGAGCGTCAGGCCGACGTCGAGGCGCCGCGGCGAGGTGTGGCGGACGGTGAGCACATCCCAGTGGACCATGCCGGGACGGGTCATCCCGAAACCCGGGCCACCTCGTGCGCCACGGTCTCCACGAGCAGGCGCTGGCCGAGCGGCCGGAAGTGGCCCGCCAGCGGCAGCTCGATGTTCCGCGCGCCGGGCAGCCGGCCGGTCTCGGGGATGTGCGGGTCGAACCGCGGGTAGACGGCGGTGATGCGCTCGTTGACCAGGAGCTCGCCCGCGAGCGCCAGCAGCACCGGGTCGCGCGGGTCGAACGACCGCAGGGGGCGCGCGAGCATGTACCGCGCCCAGCGGGAGCCGGAGAAGGGCGTGGCGACCGCGACCATGCCGAGCACGCGGTCGCTCGCGGGCGAGAGCATGACGCGCTTGCCGATGAGGCCGCCCTTGCTGTGCGCCACGAGCACGACGCCGGACAGGTCGGCGCGCTCCAGGTGCTCCGCGACGACGTCGGCGGACTCGGGGACGGGACGGGCGTTGTGCCGCAGCGCGGGGACGGCGTGCACGGGGTGGCCCGCGCGGGCGAGCGCGGTCGCCACCGGGCGGAGGAACTCCCAGGTCTCGTAGATGCCGGGCAGCAGCACGACGGGGGCGCCGTCGCCGGTTCCGGTGGGCAGGGCGGCGCGGCCCAGCAGGGAGCGCAGCTGCCGGTCGACGGCCCAGGCGTAGTCGACGGCCCGGGTGCCGAGCCGGGCCCGCGCCCAGGAAGCGGACCTGCCGGGGCCGCGGGACCGGTTCATCAGCTGCAGGCTATCGCGGATGCGGGTGCCCGGGCCGGGTGCGACGGTGGCCTCATGCGCGTCGTCGTCGTGGGTGCCACCGGGAACGTCGGGACGGCGCTGCTACGCGCCCTGCATGCCGAGCCGCGGGTCACGTCGCTGCTGGGGATCGCCCGGCGGCTGCCGGACCGGGCCGCGGAGCCGTACCGGCACGCGGGGTGGGCCGCGGTCGACGTCGGCTCCGAGGACACCGACGAGACCGTGGTCGCGCGGCTCGCCGACCAGTTCGGCGGGGCGGACGCCGTGGTCCACCTGGCCTGGCTGACCCAGCCCAACCGCGAGCGCGAGCTGCTGCGCCGCACCAACGTGGAGGGCACCCGCCGGGTGGCCGAGGCCGTGGCGCGGGCGGGGGTGCCGCACCTCGTGGTCGCCTCGTCGGTGGGCGCGTACTCCCCCGTGGGCGACGACGCGCCGCGCCGCGAGGACTGGCCCGTCCGTGGCACCCCCACGTCGCACTACAGCGTCGACAAGGCCGCGCAGGAGCGGGTGCTCGACGAGTTCGAGGCCGAGCACCCCGACGTCGTGGTGGCCCGGCTGCGGCCCGCACTGGTCTTCCAGGCGTGCGCCGCCCCGTCGGTCGCGCGCGCCTTCCTCGGGCCGCTGGTGCCGGTGCGGCTGCTGCGCCGGGGGCGGCTGCCCGCGCTACCGCTGCCCGCCGGGCTGCGGTTGCAGGCGGTGCACGCCGACGACGTCGCCGACGCCTACCGGCGCGTGGTGGTCGAGCGGGCCGGCGGAGCGTTCAACGTCGCCGCCCGGGACGTGCTGCACGGCACGGACCTCGCACGGATCGTGGACCACGGACGCCTGGTCGAGATGCCGCCCGGCGCCGTCCGCGGCGCCCTGGCCGCCGCGTACGCCGCGCACACGGTGCCCGCGGACCCGGGCTGGCTGGACATGGCGCTGTCCGCTCCGGTGCTGGACGCCGCGCGGATCCGGACCGAACTGGGCTGGGAACCGCGCCGGACGGCGGCGGAAGCCGTCGAGGACCTGCTGGACGGCATGGCCGTGGGGCAGGGCATGGGCTCGGCGCCGCTGCGTCCGGCGAGCCCACGGCCCCCGGGCGAGTGGGCTGGGCCGCGGATCCCCGACTCGATGGACCACTACCTCTTCGGCCTCTACCTCTCGGACCACTTCACCGGCGCGACGGCGGGCCTGGAACGCCTGGAGCTGATGACCCGCACGTCCGAGGACACGCCGTTCTACGCGGAGCTGGCCGAGGCGACCGAGCAGCTCCGGGCCGAGCGGGAGCTCTACCGCGACCTGCTGGCCGCCCTGGGCGTGCCGCGCCGCCGGCACCGCCAGGCCGCGGCGTGGCTGGGCGAGAAGGCCGGGCGGCTCAAGCTCAACGGCCGGATCACGGACCGGTCGCCGATGACGGCGGTGCTGGAGGCGGAGCTCATGCGGTCGGCGGTGCTGGGCAAGATCGGCGGCTGGCAGACGCTGCGCGAGCATGCCGCCGACGTCGGCCTGGACCCGGCGCGGCTCGACGAGCTCATCGCGCAGGCACGCCGTCAGATCGACCTGTTCGACCGATACCACGCCTGGGCGCGTGAACGGGCGTTCCGGACGGCGGCCTGGGAGCGCTAGCCGTCGGTCTCGTCCGCGGCATCCTCCCGCGCGGCATCCTCCCGCGCCGCCGCGACCCGGATCTCGCGGCCCCGCTCGACCTCGCGCAGGTGCTTCGCCTGGCGCTTCTCGCTCGCCCGCGCGTCCTTGGGCGGGAGCTGCACGCTCTCCTCGGCGGCGATGCCGCCCTGGAGCTCGCGCCCGCGTTCGAGCTCCGCGTCCAGCTCGGCGCCGAACAGCAGCGCGAGGTTGGTGATCCAGAGCCACAGCAGGAACACGATGATCCCGGCCAGCGAGCCGTAGGTCGCGTCATAGCCGGCGAAGGTCGCGACGTAGAAACCGAACGCGGCGGAGGCGAGCACCCACGACAGGATCGCGACGAACGCCCCGACGCTGATCCAGCGCATCTTCGGTTGCCGCACGTTCGGCGTGACGTGGTACAGGATCGCGACCAGCACGATGACCAGCGCCAGCACGACCGGCCACTTGGCGATGTTCCACACCGTGACGGACGTCGAGCCCAGGCCCACGGCGTCGCCCACCGCCCGGGCCAGGGGCCCGCTCAGCACGAGCGCCGCGACGATCAGGGCCGCCGTGACCACGGCGACCAGCGTGACCAGCAGCATCACCGGGCGCAGCTTCCAGACGGGGCGGCCCTCGTCGATCCCGTAGATCCGGTTCATCGCCCGTCCGAAGGCGCCGACGTACCCCGACGCCGACCACAGGGCCAGGGCGACACCGAGCACGAGGGTGAGCCCGGCCCGCCCGCCGCCCGCCGCGGCGTTCTGGACGAGCGGCTCGACGATCGCCAGCACGTCCGGCGGCACCACGCCGCCGACCGTGTCGAGCACGCGCTCGACCGCCTGGCCGCCGTCCCCCACGAGCCCGAGCACCGAGACCAGCGCGAGCAGGGCCGGCGCCGCGGCGAGCACCGCGTAGTACGTCAGCGCCGCGGCCAGGTCCAGGCACTCGTCGCGGGTGAACTGCCGCACGGTGTTGCGCGCGACGTACTTCCAGGTGCCGCGGTGCAGGTCCGGCGGGGCGTCCGGTTTGCGCCGGTCGTCCGGCGCCGGTGCCTCCACGCGCGCTGACGAGTCGTCGATGTCGGCCATGCCAGCTCCCCCTTCGACCTCGAACCAACCTAGGCCGACGGCCGCCACTCGCAACCCGGGGTTCACCAGCCCCTTCACCGCCCGGACTGTCCGAATCGCCCGAACCGGCGTAGGGTGAATCGCTCGGAGTCATGAAGCGGCTCCCGATCCGGACGGATCTGGGAGGTCCCTGTGTCCTTGATCGAACAGCCCCGCACGACCGCCCTGAGCAACAACCAGAACGACCGCTCGGCGATCTCCGCGGAATTCTCGCCGGCCGACCTCATGCGCACGATGGGTCTCGGCACCAATCTTCTGGTCGGCACCTACCGCGTCGAGCTCTCCTCCGGGATCTGGTGGTGGTCGGACGAGGTCTACACCATGCACGGCTGGAAGCGGGACGAGATCGAGCCGGGGCTCGACGCGCTGCGCTCCCGCAAGCACCCGGACGACCGGAGCCGGGTGGTCCGCGCCGCCAGCCAGGCGCTGCGGGTGGGCCGGCCCTTCGCGTGCGCGCACCGCATCGTGGACCGCAACGGTCGCACCAGGTCGGTGGTGGTGACCGGCCAGGGCAGCCAGAGCGGCAGCAGCAGCTCGCCCGAGCTGGTCGGCTACGTCGTGGACGTCACGCCCGTGCAGAAGGAGGCGCTGGACCGGGAGGCGGACGGCGCCGTGAACCGCGCCTTCGTCAGCCAGGCGGCGATCGAGCAGGCCAAGGGCGTCATCGCGGCAGTGCGGGGTGTCGACGAGAACGCGGCCCTGGAGATCCTGGTCGAGGTCGCGCGCACGGCGGACGTCTCGCTGCGGCTGGCCGCCGACCAGGTCATGGCTGCCCTGCGGGCCGACAACGAGAAGACCGGCGTGACCCAGGCGGCGCTCAGGCGCGCGCTCGACGTCGTCCACCCGGTGGGCCGGCCGCGCGGCCACGACGCGCTGCTGACCCGGCGGCCGCGTCGCACGGACACGCGCCGCCGGGACAACTGACCGGGACGGCTGAGCGGCGTCAGCCGCGTCCGCCGGACGCCGGCCGCGAGAAGGTGGGCAGGGTGAAGGACGGCTCGCCCGGCGTCAGCTCCGCGGTGTACGCCGCGAGGTAGGAGTCCAGCCAGACGGCGCGCCCGCCCTCGGTGGGCACGTCGCCGGCCGGGTCGTCCACCGCGAGCTCCAGGCGGGCGTCCCGGACCCGGATGGTCTGGCCCGACGGCGTGTCCACCCACGAGCCGGACTGGATCGAGCCGATCTCCACGGCCAGCCGGTGGCCGGCGGCCAGGGTCCAGTCGGTCGACTCGAGGTCGAGGGTCACCCGGCCCGAGTCGATGACGGCGGCCTGCTCGACGAACGGCACGGCCGTCCCGTCCGGGGCGACGTCGTGCAGCTCGACCAGCACGTTGCCGGTGCCTCGCAGGTCCAGCGACACCTTCGGGGTGCCGACGACGCGGGTGTCCCGCTCGACGGGCTCGGACCACTTCAGGACGCTCGACCGGGCGCCGTCCTGCTCCTCGTCCGGGCCGCCGTCGTCCACGTACGCGCCGCCGCCGAGCGCGACCCGTGCGGTCCGGTCGGCGGCCGGCCACGTGTCCTCGGCGCGCCAGGCGCCGGTGCTGTCCTGGACCGAGAACGCCGGGTATTCCGTCGTCGGCCCGGTGCCCTTGAGGTGCTCGTCGTAGAAGGCGCCGATCTCGTCGAACCAGCCCTCGCGCCCCATCTTCCACCTGCCGTCCTCGGTGCGGTCGTTGCCCCGGACGTGATCCCACGGGCCGAGCCAGCCGCGCTGCGGGCCGTCGTGGTTGGCGAGGTACTCGGCCATGCCCTCGGGCCGGGTGTTCCACTCCAGGAAGCCCTGGGTGACGAACAGCGGGGTGTCGCTCCCCTTCGCGTGCTTCGCCAGGTCCCGGTCCTGCCAGTAACTCGTGGCCGGGTCGGCCTTCAGGTTGTTCAGCGTGTTGGCCGCGAGGCACTCGGGGTGCGCCAGCTCGTACCGGGAGTTCTTCACGTAGCGCTCGTCGTCGTCCGCCATCTGCGGCAGCTGGGCGATCGTGTTGTACGTGTTCGGGGCGATGATCCCCTCCTGACGCGGCACGCCGTTGGACCGGATGCGGTCGTACATGTCCCAGATGGGCTCCTGCGCGACGACGGCCTTGAGCGCGTCCTGGTCCAGGTTGTTGCCGATCAGGCCGGTGACGGCGTCGTACGACTTGCCGTACATGCCCACCGCCCCGGTGGACCACGACTGGTCGGCGGCCCAGTCGATCGCGGCGGCGACGTCGGCCTGCTCGCCGGGGCCCGCGAAGTCGATGCAGCCGGTCGAGCCGCCGTAGCCCCGGGTGTCCACCAGGACCAGGGCGTAGCCGCGGTCGAACAGGTCGATGCCCTCGACCAGGTCGCCGAACCGGTCGGACGGGCCGGTGTGCGCGTGACCCTCCTCGGAGATCTCGCCCGAGTGCCCGAAGTACGAGCCGGCCGACAGGATCACCGGCACCCGCTCACCCTTCTCCAGCCCCTCCGGCAGCAGGACGTCGGCGTGCAGCTCGACGTCGGAACCGTCCGAGGACGGGAAGTAGTGCTGCGTCCAGGCGGCGCCCTCGGGGACGCGGTCGTTCTCCTCGTGCGTCACCGGGCGGTCGGTGGTGGCGACGGCGGCGGGCTCGTCCGACGCCTTCTGCGACGTCGCCGTGGCGACCGGGACGGTGACCGCGCCCGTCAGGGCGACGGCGGCGAGGGCTGAGACGGTCGTGACTGCGGCGCGTGAGCTGTGCACGTGCTCCTCCAGTGTTGGGGTGGCTGCGTCGTGGGTGAGATGCCTGTGGCTCGATCACACCCGAACGTTCACCCGCCCGGCAGTGGGACGACGTCACGGGCCGGTCGTGACATTCGTCGGGGGCGGCCGTGACGCAGCGTCACTGGTGAGGTCGGCGTCGGGCACGAATACTGGGTCCCGCGCGACTCTTCCTGCCTGACCCGTTCCCGCCCGACCCGTTCCCCGCGCGACCCGGAGTTCCCATGGAGACCAAGCCCGCGAGCGAGCGCCACCTGCCGGGTACCGACCGTTGAGGCCCGGACGAACCGCCCTGTCCGAGCACAACGAGGCCTCCCAGGGGAGGCTGCGCCGGCTCAACCTGGTGCTGCAGGTGCCGCCCGTCGCGCTGGCGGGGGCGGTGCTCGTCGCGTTCGACCACGACAACCTGTGGGGCACGGTCGCCCTGGTCGTGGGGGTGGCGGTCGCGGTCGTGGCCATGGAGCGGTGGACGGCGGACGACCTCGCGCGGGTCGCCGTGCCCTGCCTGGCCGCCGGCGCCGTGGTGTGGCTGTTCGGCGCGCTCGTGACGGGCAGCAGCACGGCGTTCTACGGCATCGGCGTCGTGGGCTCCCTCGTGGTGCCGCAGCTCCCCCGGCACCGGGTCGCCGCGCTGCTCGGGCTGGTCGTCCTCATCGCGGCCGCGGGCGCGAGCCGGCTGCTGGTGACCCAGGACGACGTCGTCGGGGACCTGATCGCCTACGTGCTGGTCCCGACCGGCGTCTTCGTGCTGGCCACCGCCCTGCTGTACGGCAACCAGCGGTACCTCGACCTCATGAAGGAGACGCGCGACCGCGAGGCGGAGCTCGCCGTGGCGCAGGAACGGATCCGGTTCGCGAGCGACCTGCACGACATCCAAGGCCACACCCTGCACGTGGTGAAGCTGAAGACCGTGCTGGCCCAGAAGCTGGTGCACGGCGACGCCGACCGGGCACAGGAGGAGCTGCGCGAGATCCACACCCTGGTCGCCGACACGATCGCGCAGACCAAGGACCTGGCGCACGCGCAGCGCCGGCTCAACCTGTCGGCCGAGCTGGAGAACGCGAAGAACCTGTTCGAGGCCGCGGGCATCGACGTCCGCGTCGACCGCGTGGCCGAGGCCGACCCGCGGACCGCCGAGCTGCTCGGCCAGGTGCTGCGCGAGACGACCACCAACATCCTGCGGCACGCGCAGGCCTCGCTGGTGCGGATCACGCTGTCCGGCTCGGGCATCGACATCGTCAACGACGGCGTCCGGGACGGGTCGCTGCCCGCGCTCAGCGGGCTGTCCGCCCTGCGGCAGCGCGTCGCCGAGGACGGCGGCGAGCTGACGGTGGAGCAGGGCGCCGGACGGTTCCGGACCGCGGCCGGGTTCCCGCGGGCCGGCGCGACCCCCGCGCCGGAAGTGAAAGCACTGGAGGGCAGCCGATGACCACGGTGGTACTGGCCGACGACGAGGCCCTGCTGCGCAAGGCCCTGGCCGCGCTGCTCCCCCTCGAGGGCGACATCACGGTTCTGGCCGAGGCCGAGAACGGCGCCACCGCCGTCGAGGCCACGCTCCTGCACCGGCCCGACGTCCTCGTGATCGACCTGGAGATGCCAGGGGTGGACGGGCTCGGCGCCGTCGCGCAGATCCGCGCCGTGCGGCCGGACCAGGTGATCCTCATGCTCACCCGCCACGCCCGGCCGGGGGTGCTGCGCAAGGCGCTGCGGCTCGGCGTCCAGGGCTTCGTCAGCAAGTCCGCGGAGCCGGCGCACATCACGCAGGTCATCGCGGCGCTGCACGAGGGCAAGCGCTGGATCGACCCGGACGTCTCGGCGCTCGCCGTCATCGACGACTGCCCGCTCACGGAGCGGGAGGTCGACGTGCTGCGGGTGACGAGCAAGGGCTACTCGGTCGCCGAGATCGCCGCCCAGCTCCACCTCGCGGAGGGCACGGTGCGCAACTACCTCTCGAACGCGATGCAGAAGACCCAGACCCGGACCCGGCACGAGGCGGCGCGGTACGCACGGGAGCACGACTGGTTGTAGGGGTGGCTGGCTGGTCGGGATGGCTGGCTGGTCCGGGTGGCTGGTCGTGGGGCGCGTCGATCCGGGTCGAGGACGGGCGGTTCACAGAGGTGGGGGTCCGGCGTGGTCGGGCGTGGTCGGGCGTGGTCGAGGTGAGGCGGGGGCGAACTGGCGGGCGGCGATGCCGTGACGCCGTGACGCGCACTGGCACGCGTCCGTGGGGCCGGCAGCGCAGAAGTGCGCCTCTACCCAGTCATCAGGCCCGGACCTACAGTGTTTCCGGGCCCGATGACTGGGTAGAACCGCACCTCCCGGGCCGGCGCCAACCCCCGCAACAGAGACCGGCCACCGAGCATCGAGCATCGAGCATCGAGCACCGGCCACCGGCCACCGGCCACCGGCCACCGGCCACCGGCCACCGGCCACCGGCCACCGGCCACCGAGCAGGGTGCCAACGGCCGATGCACATCGCATCCCGGAACCGGACGGAGTTTCGTGGAGTCAGCGGCCGGGAAGTGCGCTTCTACCCAGTCGTAAGGCCCGGATCTACGGTGACTTCTGGGCCTGATGACTGGGTACAACCGCACTTTGCCCGGGGCGACACCGACCTCGCACGAGGCACGAGGCACTGGACAGGCGCGCACCGTACGGGCTGGCACACGGGCGTTGAGCAGGCTGTCATGGCCCGCTCCCGAATGGCCATGACAGGAGCTCGTCCCGGGCTCGCTGGCAGACAGGCCGCACGAGCAGATGACGCGCCAGAGCAGTCGCTCGCCGACGGCCCAGCCGGTTGCGGACCCGACCGACTCGGCCCGGCCCGAGCGCCCGGAGGTTACCCGAGTCGGACTCAATGAGGCGTGCATCCACAGGGCCGCGAACGAGGCGGACGTCGATTTCCGCTGATGGCAGATGGGGTCGGTTCGGCGAGCGATGCGAACGCGTGTGTCATAGGTTGATGGCATGACGCGAACGGGTGAGGTGCCGACACCGGCAGGCGATGAGCCGCCTGTCGGGTCGGTGCTGCCCGGGGGCGAGGCAACGTTGGCCGGTGGTATCGGACGCGCCGGGGTAGTGGATGGCGCAGTGGTTGATGCGGCGGGTGTCCGGGTCATGAGGCAGACGCTTGCGGGCATGATCCTGCCGGGTGCCACCGACATGGTCAGGACCGCGGACTTCGGTGCTGGTGTAGACGATGGCACAGATGGCGGGCCGCGGGCCCAGGCGGAGTGGGTGGATCTGCTCGGTGAGTTGGAGGCGTTGAAGAATGCGGTCACGGCGACGCAGGCGAGGTTGGCCGTGGTGTTGGACGAGGCGACCAAGGTGGAGGAGGCCCGGCAGGGCATCCGTGCGGAACGGTGCGGGCGTGGGGTCCCGAACCAGGTCGGTGCCGCCCTGCGGGTGAGCCCCCACGCCGGTGCCGGGTTCGTGAGCACGTCCCGGGTCTGGGTCACGCAGATGCCCCACACCTTCGCCGCCCTGCAGGCGGGGGTGCTGTCCCCGTGGCGGGCCACGCTCCTGGTCCGGGAGACGTCCCACCTGTCCGTGGAGCACCGCGCGCTGATCGACGAGGAGATCTGCGGCCCAGCCGGTCTGGCGGACCTGGCCCGGATGGGCACGCGCCGCCTGGTCGCCCGGATCAAGGAACGGGCCGCCCGGCTGGATGTGCACGCGTGCGTCAAGCGCAACGCGAGGGCGGTCACTGAGCGGCGGGTGTCGGTGCGTCCGGCCCCGGACCTGATGGTCTACCTGACCGCCCTGGTCCCGATGGCTGAGGGTGTGCAGGCGTACGCGCAGCTGAAGGCTCACGCCGAGACGACCAAGACGGCCGGGGACGTGCGTGGGGTCGGGCAGATCATGGCCGACACCCTGATCGAACGCGTCACCGCCCGTCAGCCTGGGCACGCGAACGACGTGCCGGTCACGATCAACCTCCTCGTCTCCGACGAGACCCTGTTGGCCAACGGTGAGCAGCCCGGTGTGGTGTTGGAGGGCGCTCCGGCGGGTGTGGGTACGGTCCCGGCGCCGGTCGCCCGGCATCTGGCGGCGCATGCAATCGACACCGACACCGCGTGGCTCCGGTCGATCTACGTCAACCCGCACGGTCGCCTGGTGGCGACGACGTCGACGTCAAGGTTCCATCCGACGGGCCTGGCCGCGCTCCTGCGCGCCCGGGAGCAGGGGATCTGTGCCACGACGTGGTGTGACGCCCCGATCCGGCACCTGGACCACGTCACCCCGTTTGTGGAGGGCGGACCAACCAGCCTCGACAACGGCCAAGGGCTGTGTGCCCGGTGCAACTATGCGAAGCAGGCACCGGGCTGGCGGCAGAAGACCACCCAGGTGGACAGCCGCGATGCCGTGGAGACAGTGACGCCCACGGGGCACACGTATGTCTCTCTCGCGCCCGCACCTCCGATGCCTGTCAGGACCGGCAACGCAACGCCGGCTCGTGGTGCGCTGGTTCGCACCACAGTCCGCGACGCGATCCCGGTCCCTGACACGACACCTGCTCAGGGCGGGGCACCAGCCCCCGAGCGCACCACCGCCCCGGCCTGGACCCCGGCCGTCGGCATGACGGGACCGAGCAAGGGCCGCACACCCCGCAGCCGCTACCAGATCGGCTGTCACAGCGCCCCGGACCGTGGCACCATCCCCTACAGACCCACGCGGCGCGGAACACCCCGCCCACCACGTCGGCCGTTCCGGGCCGACCTTGCCTGGACGCATCGGTCCTGACCGCGGGTCGAGACGCGACACTGACCAGGTACCACAGCAGGCACAACGACGGCCGACCCAGGGAGCGGGCATGGCACATGTCACGGGCCGACTGTCGGTGCGCCTGCTCGGCCCGTTCGCCGTGACGCTCGACGACACGCCCGTGGCCCTCAGCTCCCGCCTGCGCACGCTCCTCGCGGTGCTCGCGCTCGACGTGGGCCGGCCCGTACCGACCGAGCGCATCGCCGCCGCGGTGTGGGGCAAGGACCGGCCGGCCGACACCCGCAAGGCCATCCAGGTGCTGGTCACCCGGCTGCGCGCGGCACTCGGGGCCGACGCCGTCCGCACCACTCCGGGCGGCTACCAGCTCGACGTCCCACCCCAGGCCGTCGACCTGTCCCGGTTCGAGTCGGCGCTGACCGAGAGCCGCGCGTCGGCCGACCCCGCCGAGGAGTACCGGCTCCTGCGCGAGGCCCTGACGCACTGGCGCGGCTCCCCCTTCGAGACCGTCGACTCCGACCTGCTGGTCACGGTCGACCGCCCGCGGCTGGTCCAGCCCGCTCTGGCCGCGGTGGAGCGGTGCGCCGATCTCGCGCTGGCCGGCACCCCAGACCCGGGAACCCCGGACCCCAGCGACGCAGACCTCGGCGAGCTCGCCGCCGCCCTGCGCGAGCTCGTGGCCGTCCACCCGCTGCGCGAGAGCCTGTGGGTCCGGCTCATGAAGGTGCTCGACCACACCGGCCGGCGCGCCGACGCCCTGGCCGCCTACCAGGACCTGTACCGGGTCCTGCGCGACGAGCTCGGCACCTCCCCAGCCGAGGACGCCCGGGCGGCGCACCGCCGGCTCCTCACGCCGGAACAACCAGAACAGCCGGCGCAACCCGCCATGCTCCCGCCCCCGGAGAGCACCTTCCGCGGCCGGTCCGGTGCCCTCACGGCCCTCGACGCGCTCCTGGACAGCGCGCCCCGCATCGCCGTCGTCGACGGACCGGGCGGGATCGGCAAGACGGCGACGGTGCTGCACTGGGCCCACCGCGCGTCCGGCCGCTTCCCCGGCGGAACCCTCTACGTGAACCTGCGCGGCTACTTCCCCACGAACACGCCCGTGGCCCCCGCGGTCGCCGTCCGCCAGTTCCTCGACGCGCTCGGCGTGCCGCCGGCCCGGATCCCGGACGATGCCGACGCCCAGGCCGCCCTGTACCGCTCGGTACTCGCGGACCGCCGGGTCCTGGTGGTGCTGGACAACGCCCGCGACGTCGAGCAGGTGCGGCCCCTCCTGCCGGGCGGACGGCGCTGCGTGGTGGTCGTCACGAGCAGGAACCGGCTCGGCGGCCTGGTCGCGGTCGAGGGGGCCGCGCGCCTCGCCCTCGGGACGCTCACCCCCGCCGAGGCCGAGGACGTGCTCGCCGCCCGGCTGGGCACGGCCCGGCTCGCCGCCGAGCCCGAGGCCGCCCGCGCGCTGCTGGCGCTGTGCGGCGGCCTTCCCCTCGCGCACGTGATCGTCGCCGAGCGCGCGGCCGCGCGGCCCGGGGCGCCGCTCGCCGGCCTGGTCCGCGAGCTGCACCAGTCCCGCATCGCCGCCCTGTCCGCCGGCCGCGACCAGGCGGCCCGCTCCGTCTTCTCGTGGTCCTACCGCGCGCTGGGCGCCGACGCCGCCACGGTGTTCCGCCTGCTCGGCCTGCACCCGGGGCCGCACCTCACGATCCCGGGCGTCGCGAGCCTCGGCGCGCTCCCCCGGGACCGCGCCCGCGCCGCCGTCGTCGAGCTGGAGCGGGCGAGCCTCCTGATCGAGCTCGCGCCGGGCCTGTTCACCATGCACGAGCTGCTCATGGACTACGCGACCGAGCTGGTCGCGCAGGACCCGCCCGAGCAGTCCGGCGCCGCGACCGTCCGCATGCTCGAGCACTACCTCGGCGTGGCCCACCAGGCCGAGGAGGCGCTCGCCCCCACCGAGGACCGGCACACGGTCGGCCCGCCGTCGCACGGCGTCCTCGGGTCGCCCCCGCCGTCCGGGCACGACGCCGGGGTCGCGCTCCTCGACCGCGAGGCACCCGTCCTCGTCGCGATGGTCCGGCGCGCCGCCGCCACCGGCAACCACGAGCACACCTGGCGCATCGCGCGCTGCCTGCGCCCGTACCTGTGGGGGCGGGGTCAGGTCCCGACGCTCCTGGAGTCCGAGCGCCTGGCGCTCGCCGCGCTGGAACGCCTTGGCCGCGTGCCGGAGCAGGTGGGCTCCCGCCGCTGGATCGCCCACGCCCTCATGCGGCTCGGGCGGGCCGACGACGCCTGGCGCACCATCGAGCCGACGCTCCCCCCGACCGAGCGCCGGGTCGAGCACCACGTCGACGACGACGCCGCGCGGGCCTGGCTGCTGAGCACGGCGGCCGCCGTGCTGGCCGAGCTGGGCCGCCCGGACGAGGCGCTCGACCACGCGGAGCGGGCCCTCGACCTCTTCCGCGGCTCGGGCGACCGCGTCGGCGAGGGCCGCACCGAGTCGGCGGTGGGCCTCTACCTGCGCCGGCTGGGCAAGCTGGACGACGCCCTGGCGGCGTCACAGCACGCCTGCACCACCCTGACGGAGGCCGGCGACGTCTGGATCCGCGGTTACACCCGCGAGCTCGTCGGCGACATCCAGCTCGACCTCGGCGACCCGGGCGCCGCGGCCGCCACCTACCGGGCGTGCGCCGAGGACCTGCGCGCCCTGGGCCGTACGGACGAGCTCGCCGGGATCCTCGCCAAGCTCGGCGCGGCCCGAGACGCCGCGGATGCCGGCAGCACCCGGTCGCCGTCGAGCACCGCCTGACCCAGCGGCGTCAGGGTGTGCCACACGCTGTTGCGCTCCCGCCGCGAGGCGATCAGCCCCGCGTCGCGGAGCACGGACGCGTGCTCCGAGGCCGACGGCGCGGAGACGCCGATGTGCCGGGCCAGCTCGCTCGTGCTCGCGCCGTACGTCAGGGCCGACAGCGCGGCCGCCCGCGTCCGGCCGAGGAGCGCGGCCAGCGCGCGGTCGTGCCGCCCGCCGCCGGTCGGGTGGAGCCAGGACAGCCGGTGCGGCACCGGGTACACGAGCACCGGAGCGAGCCCCGGGTCGGCCAGCGAGATCGGCGCGCGCCAGCAGAAGAACGCCGGCTGCAGGGTGATCCCCCGGCCCTCCAGGTAGACGTCCCGGTCGGCCGCGGTCTCGACGCGGAGCACCGGGTCCCGCCAGGTGACCGACGGGTGCACCGAGCTCAGCAGGGCCGCCGTGCCTCCGCCGGTCAGGGTGCGCACGTGCGCGGCGACGTCGGCCTCCACGGCGCTGCGGACCGCGGACCAGTGGGGTGCGAGCGCCTGGTCGTGGTAGGCCTGGGTGGCCTGCCCCAGCCGCCGTCGGGCGGGCGCCGAGCGCGCGAGGTCGACGGCCCAGCGCGGCACGTCGCGCTGCCGGCCCAGGAGCTCCAGCTCGTCCCGGAACCGGGCGGACGGCGTGCTCAGCACCGTCTCCAGGCCCGCGCCGAGCTCGGTGGTCCCGCCGGCGGGCGTGAGAAAGTCGGGCGTGTACCCCCGCGGCGGCGTGAGCCGCAGGTAGGAACGCGCCGTCCCCGTCAGCGCGGACACCACCCGCGAGCGCCACTCGGCGAAGACGAGGGGGCCGCCCGGCTGGTTGACCTGGTGCGCGCTGAGCACGGCCTCCCACAGGGGGTCGGGCCCGGGGGCGAGCCGGACCCGCAGCAGGTCCTCGGCGGTGAAGTGGATCCGGAGCATCGGCGCCCTCCTGCGTGACGCCGGATCTCGGCGTCACCGCCCATTCCACGCGGTGGCGGTTTCAAACCGCTTTCACTTTCGCCCGGCGCACCGACCCGGCAGGATGGCCGGGACGGGGGGCGCGACGGTGCGGGACGGGATGCGGATGGACGACGGGCACGAGCCCGCGGTCACGGTCTCCGTGCTGGGCCCGTTCGCCGTCGTGGTGGACGGCGAGGAGGTGCGCCTGACGGGCCGGCTGCGGGCCCTCCTGGCCGCGCTGGCGGTCGGCGCGGGCGAGCCGGTGCCCGTGGAGCGCCTGGTCGACGTGGTGTGGGGCGAGGAGCTGCCGGAGTCCCCGCAGCGGTCGCTGCAGGTGCTGGTCCGCAGGCTGCGGACG
This sequence comes from Promicromonospora sp. NPDC050262, assembly GCF_040655935.1. Lineage (NCBI taxonomy): Bacteria > Bacillati > Actinomycetota > Actinomycetes > Micrococcales > Promicromonosporaceae > Promicromonospora > Promicromonospora sp. NPDC050262. The sequence continues at coordinate 99,903 of NZ_JBFAKX010000016.1, forward strand.
GTCCTGGGCGATGCCGCCGTCGAGACCGTCCCGGGCGGGTACCGGCTCGCTGTCCCGGCCGGGCGCGTGGACGTCAGGTCGTTCGTGGGGCTCGTCCAGGTCCGGCACGCCGAGGATCCGGCCGCGGAGCGACGGCGCCTGGCAGACGCCCTGGGCCTGTGGCGCGGCGCGCCGTTCGACGGCGTCGGGTCCGCCGCGCTGCACGCGGTCGAGGCGCCGCTCCTGGAGGAGCAGCACCTGACGGCGCTGGCCCGCCGGATCGAGATCGACCTGGCGGGACCGGGCGACGGCCCGGGAGACGACGGCGCCCTCGTCGCCGAGCTGCGCGACCTCACGGACCGCCACCCGCTCCAGGAGCGGTTCTGGGCGCACCTCATGACGGCGCTGGTCCGGGACGGGCGGCCCGCAGAGGCCCTCGACGCCTACACCCGGCTGGAGCGGACGCTCGCCGACGAGCTGGGCATCGGCCCCGGGGAGGCGGTCCGGCGGCTGCACCGGGAGATCGCCGGCGAGGGCGCCGACGACCCACCGGGCTGGGTCCCGCGCCAGCTCCCCCTGGGTCCCCTGGCGTTCAGCGGGCGCGCGGGCGCGCTGGCGACGCTCGACGAGCTCCTCGCGGACGACGGCGCGCCCCGGGTCGCGGTGCTCGACGGCGCGGGTGGCGTCGGCAAGACGGCGACGGCGCTGCACTGGGCGCACCGCGTGGCCGGCCAGTTCCCCGACGGGCAGCTCTACGCGAACCTGCGGGGGTTCGACCCGGCGTCGGCGCCGGTGTCACCCGGGTCGGTGGTGCGCGGATTCCTCGATGCGCTGGGTGTGGCCAAGGGCCGCGTCCCGGCGTCGGAGGACGCGCGGCTCGCGCTGTACCGGAGCGTCGTGGCCGGACGGCGGCTGCTCGTGGTGCTGGACAACGCCCGCGACGCCGACCAGGTGGCGCCGCTCCTGCCCGGGTCCGGCCCGGGCGTCACCGTGGTCACGAGCCGCGCCACCCTGTCCGGCCCGGGCGCCGCGCGGGTCGCGCTGGGCACCCTGACCGCCGCCGAGGGGTTCGACCTGCTCGCGCTGCGGGTCGGGGCGGAGCGGTGCGCGGCCGAGCCGGAGGCCGCGCGCCGGATCGTGGGGCGGTGCGCGGGCCTGCCGCTGGCCGTGGTGATCGCCGCGGCCCGGGTGCTGGCCCGGCCCGCGTTCCCGCTGTCGGCGGTCGCGGACGAGCTGGCGGACGGCGGCGCCCGGCTGGACGCGCTGGGCGACGACGACGCGATGGCCGACGTCCGCAGCGTGTTCGCCACGTCGTACCGGGCGCTGTCCCCGGACGGCGCGCGCATGTTCCGGCTGCTCGGGGTCCATCCCGGGCCGGACGTCCCGGGGACCGCGCTCGCGTCCCTCTTCGGTGGCCCGTGCGCTGCGGGCGCGATGGCCGAGCTGGTCCGCGTGCACCTCGTGACGGAGCACGCCCCCGGCCGGTTCGCGATGCACGACCTCGTGGCGGAGTACGCCCGCGAGCGGGCGCGGGAGGACGAGACGGCGCAGTGGCGGGACGCCGCCGTCGGGCGCGTGACGGCCTGGTACCTGGGCGTGGCCCTGGAGATGGACCGCCGCAGGTGGCCGGGGCGCGTGCGCCAGGAGTTCGTCCGGGACACGCTCGGCCTTGTGCACACCGGCCTGGGCGACCCGGAGCGAGCCATCGTCTGCTACCAGGAGGCGGCGGTCCGGTTCCGCGAGTTCGACATGCGGCAGGACCTGGTGGCGGCCGAGCGCCGCCTCGCCGTCCTGCTCGGCGAGGCGGGCCGCTGGGCCCAGGCGCGCGACGCCTGGCAGGACTGCCTGGACCAGTACGTCGAGCTCGGGCTCGGGGGCGTCGCCGGGATCCGCGCGGAGCTGGCGCGGGCCACGGCGGAGCTCAGTCGCGCCGGCGAGTGATCGTCCGGCCCAGCCAGACCAGGGGGTCGTAGCGCCGGTCCGCCACCCGCTCCTTCATCGGGATGAGGGCGTTGTCGGTGATCTTGATCCCCTCGGGGCACACCTCGGTGCAGCACTTGGTGATGTTGCAGCGGCCCAGGCCGTGCTCGTCCTGCGCGGCGGGCACCCGGTCCGCGACGTCGAGCGGGTGCATCTCGAGCTCGGCGACCCGCATCAGGAACCGCGGCCCGGCGAACGCCCCCTTGTTCTCGTCGTGGTCGCGCACCACGTGGCACGTGTCCTGGCACAGGAAGCACTCGATGCACTTGCGGAACTCCTGCGAGCGTTCGACGTCGACCTGCGCCATCCGGTACTCCCCCGGCGCGAGGCCGGCCGGCGGCGTGAACGACGGGACCTCGCGCGCCTTCGCGTAGTTGAACGACACGTCCGTCACGAGGTCGCGCAGCACCGGGAACGTCCGCATCGGCGTCACGGTCACGACGTCGCCGGGGTCGAACACGGACATCCGCGTCATGCACAGCAGCCGCGGGCGCCCATCGATCTCGGCCGAGCACGACCCGCACTTGCCCGCCTTGCAGTTCCACCGCACCGCGAGGTCGGGCGCCTGCGTGGCCTGGATCCGGTGCAGCACGTCGAGCACCACCTCGCCCTCGTTGACCTCCACCTCGAAGTCCGCGAGCGCCCCGCCGGAGGCGTCCCCGCGCCAGACCCGGAAGCGACCCTTGTAGCTCATGCCGTTCCTCCCTCGGGATGCAGCGCCGCGGACCGCCCGGCGTCGGGGTGCCCGGCCAGCTCGGCCGGCGTGTAGTACTTCTCCAGCTCGGACAGGTCGAACAGCGCGAGCAGGTCGGGGCGCATGGGTTCCCGCTCGGCGGGTTCGACGGCGGTCCGAGGCACCACCGCCGCCCCGGAGCCGAGCCCCGAACCGTCCCTCACGCAGTGGGTGACCAGCACCCGGTGCCGCCACTCCGCGTCGAGCCCCGGGTGGTCCTCGCGGGTGTGCCCGCCGCGGCTCTCCGTGCGCAGCAGGGCCGAGGACGCGACGGCCTCGCTGACCATCAGCATGTTGCGCAGGTCCAGTGCCAGGTGCCAGCCCGGGTTGTACTGGCGGTGGCCCTCGACGACGACGTCGTGCACCCGGGCCCGCAGCTCGGCGAGCCGGTCGAGCGCGGCGACCACCTCGGACTCCGTGCGGATGATCCCGACCAGGTCGTTCATCACGCGCTGCAGCTCGGCGTGCAGCGTGTAGGGGTTCTCGCCGCCGGCGCCGGCCGGGTGCGCGTCGAACGGCGCGAGCGTCATCGCGGCGGCCGCGGCGACGTCCGCCTCCCGGACGGCGGGACGGCGGTCCAGCCCGGCGACGTAGTCGGCCGCGCCGAGCCCCGCGCGCCGGCCGAACACCAGCAGGTCGGACAGCGAGTTGCCGCCGAGCCGGTTGGAGCCGTGCATCCCGCCGGCGCACTCCCCCGCGGCGAACAGCCCCGGCACCCGGGACTGCCCGGTGTCGGGGTCCACGGCGATGCCGCCCATCACGTAGTGGCAGGTGGGGCCCACCTCCATCTGCTCGGCCGTGATGTCGACGTCGGCCAGCTCCTTGAACTGGTGGTACATCGAGGGCAGACGCCGCCGGATCTCGTCGGCCGGCATGCGGCTGGCGATGTCGAGGTAGACGCCGCCGTGCGGCGAGCCGCGGCCCTCCTTGACCTCGGTGTTGATGGCGCGGGCCACCTCGTCGCGGGGCAGCAGGTCGGGCGTGCGGCGGTTGTTCTCCTGGTCGTCGTACCAGCGGTCCGCCTCGTCCTCGGACTGGGCGTACTGGCCCTTGAAGACGTCGGGCACGTACCCGAACATGAACCGCTCGCCGTCCGAGTTGCGCAGCACGCCGCCGTCGCCGCGCACGCCCTCGGTCACGAGGATGCCCTTGACGCTGGGCGGCCAGACCATCCCGGTGGGGTGGAACTGGACGAACTCCATGTCGATCAGGCTCGCCCCGGCGCGCAGGGCCAGGGCGTGGCCGTCGCCCGTGTACTCCCACGAGTTGGACGTGACCTGGAAGGACTTGCCGATGCCGCCCGTGGCCAGCACCACGGCGGGCGCCGAGAACTGCACGTGCCGGCCCGACTCCCGCCAGTACCCGAACGCCCCGGCGACGGCGCCGTGGTGCTCGGTCCCCGCGTCGGGGTCGGTCAGCAGCTCGGTGATCGTGCACTCCGCGAACACCCGCAGCCGAGCCTCGAAGTCGCCGGTCTCGGCGTGGTCGGCCTGCTGCAGCGCGACGATCCGCTGCTGCAGGGTGCGCAGCAGCTCCAGCCCGGTCCGGTCGCCGACGTGCGCGAGGCGCGGGTAGGTGTGCCCGCCGAAGTGGCGCTGGCTGATCCGGCCGTCGGGCGTCCGGTCGAACAGGGCGCCGTACGTCTCCAGCTCCCAGACCCGGTCGGGCGCCTCCTTCGCGTGCAGCTCCGCCATCCGCCAGCTGTTGAGGAACTTGCCGCCGCGCATCGTGTCGCGGAAATGCACCTGCCAGGAGTCGTGCTCGTTGACGTTGCCCATGGCCGCCGCGCAGCCGCCCTCGGCCATCACGGTGTGCGCCTTGCCGAACAGCGACTTGCAGACGATCGCCGTGCGCAGCCCGCGCTCGCGGGCCTCGATCGCGGCGCGCAGCCCCGCACCGCCCGCGCCGATCACGAGGACGTCGTAGTCGTGTCGTTCGATCTCGGTCAAGGCCGGGCTTCCTCTCCGACGGGCCGCGCGGTGGGTGCTGTCCGATGAGACGGCTATCCGATGAGCCGAAGGTCCGTGATCGTCCCGCGCGCGACGAGCATCACGTACAGGTCCGTGAGGATCAGCGAGGCGAGCGTGATCCAGGCGAAGAACATGTGCCGCGTGTTGAGCGCGGAGATCCGGGTCCAGAACCAGTAGCGGACCGGGTGCTTCGAGAAGTGCGTGAGGCGGCCGCCCATCACGTGCCGGCACGAGTGGCAGGACACCGTGTAGCACCACAGCAGGGCGACGTTGGCCAGCAGCACCAGGTTGCCGACGCCCACGACGAACCCGTCGTCGGGATGCCGGAACGCGACCAGCGCGTCGTACGTGTTCACCAGCGAGACCAGCACCGCGACGTAGAAGAAGTAGCGGTGCACGTTCTGCAGGACCAGCGGGAAGCGGGTCTCGCCCGTCTGCCGCGCGTGCGGCTCGGGCACCGCGCACGCCGCCGGCGCCAGCCAGAACGACCGGTAGTACGCCTTGCGGTAGTAGTAGCAGGTCAGCCGGAAGCCCAGCAGGAACGGCAGGCTGAGGGCCGCGTACGGGATCAGCGGGTGGTCCGGCAGGAACATGCCGAAGTGCGAGGACCCCGGTTCCGACGCGCACCCGAGCGAGACGCACGGCGAGTAGAACGGCGTCAGGTAGCGCTCGTCCGCGAAGAAGTACTGCTGCTGGAAGGCCCGCACGCCGCCGTAGACGACGAAGACCAGGAGGCCGGCCGCCGTCGCCGCCGGGGCGAGCCACCACCGGTCCGTGCGCAGCGTGCGGGCCCCGACGGCGGCGCGCCCGGGGGCGTCGACCCCGCGCGCCGTCACGACCGGTCGCCGTGGTAGCCGCCGAGCCCCTCGTCGTCGGCATCGCTGAACATCGACTCGTCCAGCGGGGTGTCGGGCACGACGACGTGCTCGGGAACCAGGTCCGGGACGCCTCGCGCGGGGTGCACCGCGGCGAGCTCGCCCGCGTCGATCTCCAGCCGCTCCAGGTCGTTCACCAGCCGGCGCACCTCGGGTGCGTCACCGAAGGCGCCGCGCACGTCGGCGACGCTACGACGCAGCTGCTCGATCGAACGGCGCAGCGTCGCGAACTCGGTGGTCGTCATGGGACACCTCCTTGGCGACGCGCCTCACCCCGTCGTGAGGTGCGTCACACCAGACTCTGCCGTGTCTGTCCCGGTGAGGCAAGGGCGAACCCGGCGTGGGACCGGAGCGTGACAGGAACGAGACGTGTGAGCATGACCGTGCTGTGCCAGGCCCTGACCCAGAGGCTCGACGTCGCCCCGGCACACCTGCACCAGCCTGCCCTCTGACCTAGCGTTGTCCCCATGACGACGACCGATCCGAACTCCGAGTACCTGCGACTGCTGGGCGAGCAGGTGGGCCACGAGTTCGCGGCGCACCTGCAGTACGTGGCGATCGCGGTGTGGTTCGACAGCCACGACCTGCCACAGCTCGCCGCGCACTTCTACCGGCAGGCGCTCGAGGAGCGCAACCACGGCATGATGATCGTGCAGTACCACCTCGACCGTTCGCTGCCGGTGCGCATCCCGGGCACCCCCGAGGTGCGCAACGACTTCGCGAACGTGCTGGAGCCGCTGCAGCTCGCGCTCGACCAGGAGCAGCAGGTCACCAACCAGATCGAGGCGATCTTCCGCGCGGCACGCGCCGAGGGCGACGCGCTCGGCGAGCAGTTCCTGCTGTGGTTCCTGGAGGAGCAGGTCGAGGAGGTCGCGGCAGCGAACACCCTCGTGACCGTCGCGAAGCGCGCCGGCGACAACCTGTTCGACCTGGAGAACTACGTGGCCCGCGAGACCATCGGTGACTCGGGCGAGTCGGCGGCGGCACCCCGCGCGGCGGGCGGGGGGCTCTGACCTCAGGCCGGCTCCGAGTACACGTCTGGTCCGCCCTCGTCGAGCTCGTCGAGCAGGTCCTCGAGGGCGACCAGACCGTCCAGCCGGAACTCGTAGGGCACCGCCAGGAGGGCGCCGCTCGTCCGCTCCACGACCGGCAGGGGCTCGCCGGTCCGGTCCTCGCCGACCTTGCCCTCGGGGATCGCGTCCTCGACCAGGTGCGCCGTGGGGACCCGGTCCGGGTCGAGATTCTCGTACGCGTCCACCAGCAGGGCGTCGAGCACCTTCCGCAGCCGCGCCCGCTCCTCCGGCTCCGCCGAGGTCAGGGCCGCGAGCAGCCCGGGCTCGAACGCCCACCCGGGGTCGGGCAGGGCGACGGTGTGCGCCACGCCTTCGACGTCGAACCACATGATGCCCCTCGATCCCGGCCGGTGGGTACGGACCTGGGGTTCAGGTCCGCACTGACGGAAGCAACCTAGAGAACACCTGACCGTCCGCACAAGGCGGTCGCGGGTGAACCTTTTCGGTCAGGCCGGCGCCGGCGGGATGTTCTGGTTCAGGTGGAACAGGTTCTCCGGGTCGTACGCGCGCTTGACCTCCGCGAGCCGCGCCAGCTTCGCCGGCGGGTAGGCCCGGCGGACGCCGGCCGCGCCGTCGTCGGCCAGGACGTTGACGTAGACGCCGCTGGCGTACGGCTCCAGCAGGGCCGCGTTCGTGCGGGCGGCGGCGATCCGCCGCTCGTCCTCGGCCGGGTCGGTCCAGCCGGTCGCCACGACGTACTCGAACCGCGCGTCGCGCTGGCTGAACGCGGTCTCGTCGTCCGGCACCTCCGCGATGGCGCCGCCGTAGGCCTGGAGGCCGGCCCGCACCTCCGGGTCGTGGGCGAGCAGCGCCTCCAGCGCGGCGTCGGGCAGCTCGCGGAAGTAGTGGCCCTTCCAGTAGCGGCGCACGGCGTGCCCCCTGACGCTGTCCTCCCGGGTCTGCAGGTCCAGGTAGGACAGCTCCTCGACCCGGCGGGCCGCCGGCGTGCCCAGCGCGTCGAGCTCCCGCGCGTGCGCACGGCCCTCCTCCGGGTCGCCCACCCAGACGAAGCCGAACGTCGCGACGCCGTCGTGCACGGCCGCGGTGTAGGTGGCCTGCCGCGGGGCGTAGGCGCTGAGGTCGCGCCACCGGAAGGCGGCGGACGACGCGTCCCCTGACCCGGCCGCGCCGATCGGGAAGTCGAGCTCCACGCCGAGTGCGCGCGTGCCCGTCGGGTGCAGCCGGAACTCGAACTCGGTCACCACGCCGAAGTTGCCGCCCCCGCCGCGCAGCGCCCAGAACAGCTCGGACCGCTCGTCCGCCGAGGCCCGCACCACCTCGCCGGCCGCCGTCACCACCTCGAAGGCCACGACGTTGTCGCAGGCCAGGCCGTACTGGCGGGCCAGCCACCCCATGCCCCCGCCCAGGGTGAGCCCGCCGACGCCGGTGTGCGAGACGTTCCCGGCCGTCGTCGCCAGGCCGTGCGGCTGGGTCGTCGCGTCGAGCGCGCCGAGCAGGGCCCCGCCCTGCACCCACGCCCGCCGGCGCTCCGGGTCGACGCGGACCTCGCCCATGGGCGTGAGGTCGATCATCAGCCCGCCGTCCGGCACCGCGTGCCCGACGACGCTGTGCCCGCCGCAGCGGACCCCCACCTCCAGGCCCTCGCGCCGGGCCAGCGCCAGCGCCGCGACCACGTCGTCCGCCGCGCGGCACCGGACCACCAGGGCCGGGCGGTGGTCCACCATCGCGTTCCACACCGTGCGGGCCTCGTCGAACCCGGCGTCGCCCGGACGCCGCAGGTCGAGCTCCGTCGCCGCCGGGTCTTCCGTGATGTCCATGCTGCCGTCTCCTCGCGCCTCGTGGGACCGTGCTGCAGGAGAGACCGTCCGTCGCCGCCGGACTCATCGGGGTGCGCAGGACCAGCCCGCGACGAGCCGGAGACCGCGCCGCAGCCAGGTAATTTGTTGCCGCCGCTCCCGGGCCTTGGGACCATGACCGGGTGACATCGCCGCTGACCGACGAGAGTCCGAACGCGTCCCTGCGGCTGCGTCCCCCACGACATGCCGTCGACCCGCGCGCCGTGGGCTGGTGGGCCCTCCAGTGGGTCCTGCTGACGGCGGTGCCCGTCGTCGTCCTGGTGGTGCTGGGCGTGCTGATCCCGCCCGCCCGCTTCTGGCTGTTCCTGCCGGCCGGCATCCTCGCCGTCCTCGGGGCGGCCGCCGCGCTCGCCCTGCCCCGGCTGTGGTTCCGCCACCACCGCTGGGAGGTCACCGACGAGGCCGTCTACACCCGGACCGGCTGGTTCTTCCAGGAGTGGCGGGTCGCCCCGCTCTCCCGGATCCAGACCGTCGACACCGCCCGCGGGCCGCTGGAGCAGCGCTTCGGCCTCGCCACGCTCACGGTGACGACGGCGTCCGCCCGGGGAGCCGTGAAGATCGAGGGACTCGACGCCGAGACGGCCGCCGACCTCGCCGCCGGCCTGACCGTCGCCACCCAGGCCACACCCGAGGACGCGACCTGAGCGCCGCCGACGACGGCCCGACGCCCGAGAGCCCCGCGCCCGACGACCTCACCTGGGAGCGCCTGGACCGCCGGGCCTACCTGGCCGGCGCCGTGTACACGCTCGGCCCCGCCGGGGGCGCGGCCCTCGTCACGGGGTACTGGCTTGCCGTGGGCAGCGGGATCGGGTTCGCGCTCGCCTGGGTGCTGCCTCCGCTGGTGCTCGCGGTGGTCGCGGGCGGCGTGGCCGGCGAGTGGATGCGGCGCGTCACCCGGTACCGCGTGGACCCGGAACGGTTCCACGTGCACACCGGCGTCGTCGTGCGCAAGCGCCTGGCCCTGCGGCGGGAGCGGATCCGCTCGGTGGACCTGACCGCCGACCCCGTGCTGCGCGTGCTCGGCACGGCCACCGTCCGGGTGGGTACGGGCGAGCAGGCCGGGACCGAGGGGACGGTCACCCTCTGGCCGCTGCGCCGCACCGACGCGGAGGCGCTGCGCGCCACCCTGCTCGCGCACGCCGCACGCCCCGCCGACGGGGCAGAGGGCGCCGACGACGGTGCCCTGGCCCGCTTCGACCGCCGCTGGATCCGGTTCGCCCCGCTGTCGTTCCTCACCCCGACGCTGGGCGCGGCGGCCGCCGGCGGTCTGATCCAGGTGTCCGAGTGGTTCGGCCTGCAGGAGGAGCTGTTCGAGACGATCGGGTCGTGGTTCGGCCTCGGCCCGGCCGTGCTCGTCGCCGTGCTGATGGGCGTGGGCCTGTTCGTCGTGGGCGGCGTGGCCACCGTCGCGCTGTGGGTCGAGTACTGGTGGAACCACACGCTGGACCGGCAGGCCGACGGCACCCTGCACGTGCGGCGCGGGCTGCTCACCACCCGGTCGATCACGCTCGAGGAGTCCCGGCTGCGCGGCGTCGAGCTCGTGGAGCCGCTCACCGCGCGGCTCGCGGGCGGGGCGCGCGTGGACGCCGTCGCGACCGGGCTGGCCACGGGCGAGGAGGACAAGACCGACAGCAAGACCCTGCTACCGGTAGCACCCAAGGAGCTCGCCGACCGGGTCGCCGCGGACGTGCTGCGCGAGCCGGACACCTCGCCGACGGCGGCGCCGCTCACCGGGCACCCGGTCGCCGCGCGCGGCCGGCGGCTGCGCCGGGCGCTGGCCACCGTGCTCGTCACCGAGGCCGTGCTCGTGGTGCTCGGTCTGCTGCTCACGCCCGTGCTGCTGCACATCGCCTGGATCAGCGCGCTGGTGCTCGTGCCGCTGGCGATCGTGCTGGCGCTGGACGCCTACCGCGCGCTCGGCCACACGCTGACCGAGCGCTACCTGGTCGCGCGCAGCGGCACCGTGCGCCGCGCCACCGTGGCGCTCCAGCGGCGCGGCATCGTGGGCTGGACCGTGCGGCAGTCGGTGTTCCAGCGCCGGGCCGGACTCGTCACCGTGCTCGCGACCACCGCGGCCGGTTCCGGCGCGTACGCGGTGCGCGACGCCGCCGAGCCGGACGGCCTGGCGCTCGCCGACGCCGCGGTGCCGGGCCTGCTGCGGCCGTTCCTCGTGGCCGGGCCGGCGAGCGAACCCGTCAGCGCACCCGGACCGCACCCGGCTGGACGGTGACGGCGGCGCGGGTCGACTCCCCCAGGTCCTCGCCGTCGATCTCGAACACGCGCGGCTCACTGAGCTCGATCTCCAGGTTCTCCAGCCGGCGGTGGGTCGCGCTCTCGCTGCTCTCGGCCGAGGCCCCGCCCGAGAGGACACGCTTGATGCCGTTGTCCCAGACCATGTTCCGCAGCGTGTCGACCCACCCGGCGGCGCCGTCGGCGCTCAGGACCAGCAGGTCCAGCTCGCCGTCCCCGGGGTCGGCGTCGGGCAGGAGGGTGATGCCGGCCTGGAGCATGCCGCAGTTGCCCACCAGCAGCGTGTGGGCGCTGCCGCGCTCCAGCACCCGGCCGTCGGCCGTGATCCGGACGTCCAGGGTGCCGCTGGCGGACAGCGCGCGTCCCAGGGACTCGACGTAGGCGAGCCAGCCCACCTTGTCCTTGAGGTCGTCGTCGGTCTCGGTGATCATGTGCGCGTCGAGCCCGAACCCGGCCATGACCGCGAACGCGTGACGTCGCGTGCCGCCGTCGAGGTCGATCTCGAGCCAGCCCACGTCGATGGTGCGCGGGCGGCCGCTCAGCACCCGGCGGAAGGCCGCGGACGCGCCGGTGAGGGGCACCCCGAGGTTGCGGGCGAGCAGGTTGCCGGTGCCGAGCGGCACGATGCCCAGCTCGACGTCGGCGCCCGACTGCGCGAGATGCTCCGCGACGGCCCGGACCGTCCCGTCCCCGCCCGCGGCCACGACCACCTCGGCCCCCGCCTCGATCGCCCGCTCGGCCGCGCCCTGGCCGGGATCGTCCTCGGTCGTCCCGAACCACAGCACCGTCTCGCGCCACCGCGGGTCGTCGAGGCGCTCGGCGGCCACGGCCTTGTCCAGCGCGGTGTCGAGGGCCCGCCTGGTCGTCTTGGCGGGGTTCCAGATGATGCCGAGGCGTGCGGTCATGGCGCCATGCTCGCACGCCGGGGGGCACGGCACGGGTGCGGGCACACCACGTCACCCTTCTGGCCGGGACGGTCGTCGCGTGCGTCGTGGTCGCCGCGACGGTCTCCCGTCCTGTGCCAAGATCTGCCGGTGCAGATCAGGATGATCGGTCCGTTCGAGGTCACTCTGGACGACGGCGCCGCCGCCGACGTCCCCGGGACGCGGCTGCGCGCGCTGCTGGCCGCCCTCGCGCTCAACCCGGGCCGGGTGGTGCCCAGGGCCACGCTCGTGGACTGGATCTGGGGCGAGGCCCCGCCGTCCGACGCGACGAACGCGCTCCAGCGCCTGGTCTCCCGGCTGCGCAAGGTGCTGCCGGACGGCGCCCTGGAGGGTCAGGTGAGCGGCTACCGGCTGCTCGTGGACCCCGACGGCGTCGACGCCGTGCGGTTCGAGCGGCTGGTCGCCCGCGCGCACGACGCCGACGTCGCCGGCAGGGTCCGGCTGCTGCGCGAGGCCCTCGCCCTGTGGCGGGGCCCGGCGCTGCAGGACGTCGGCGGGACGGACGGCGGGATCGACGGTGCGGTCGGCAGCGGGTTCGGTGGTGGGAGCCTCGGCGCCGCCGTCACCCGGCTCGACCGGCTCCGCCTGACGGCCCTGGAGGACCGGTTCGACGCGGAGCTCGGGCTCGGCCACGGCGCCGAGGTGGTCGCGGAGCTGACCGACCTGGTCGCCGAGCACCCCGTGCGCGAACGGCTGGTCGCCGCGCTGATGCGCGCGCTGGCCGCGACCGGGCGCGACGCCGAGGCGCTGCAGGTCTACCAGCGCACCCGCGAGGCCCTCGCCGACGCGCTCGGCGTGGATCCCTCGCCGGAGCTGTCGGCCCTGCACGTCGCCCTGCTGCGTGGCGAGCTGGCCCCGCGCGAGGCGACCCGCCGGACCAACGTGCGGGCCGCCCTGACCAGCTTCGTGGGCCGGGACGCCGACCTCGCCGTGGTGCGCGGCCTCGTCGCGGACCACCGGCTGACCACGCTGGTCGGGCCGGGCGGCGCGGGCAAGACCCGACTGGCCACCGAGATCGCGGGCCTCCTGGCCGCCGACCTCCCCGACGGGGCGTGGCTGGTCGAGCTGGCCCCGCTCGGGCCCGACGACGACGTGGCGCAGGCGGCGCTCACCGCGCTCGAGCTCCGCGACGCCCTGCTCGGCGAGGGGTCCACCCTGGACGCGACCGACCGGGTCGTCGCCGCCGTCCGCGACCGTGAGGCCCTGCTGGTCCTGGACAACTGCGAGCACGTGATCGACTCCGTGGCGCGGTTCGCCGAGCGCGTGCTCGGCGAGTGCCGGCGGCTGCGGATCCTGGCCACGAGCCGGGAGGCCGTCGGCATCCCCGGCGAGGCGCTCTGGCAGGTGCTGCCCCTGGCCCTGCCGGGCGCCGCGGCCGGCGACGACGAGATCGGCTCCGCGCCCGCCGTCCGGCTGCTCCTCGACCGGGCGGGCGCCGTGCGCGCCGACCTCGCCTCCGCCGCCGGCTCCGACGCCGCCACGCTGGCGACCATGGCGCGCGTCTGCCGGGCCCTGGACGGGATGCCCCTGGCCATCGAGCTGGCCGCCGCCCGGCTGCGCACCATGTCGATCGACCAGCTCGCCGCCCGGCTCGACGACCGGTTCCGCCTGCTGACCGGCGGCAGCCGCACCGCGCTGCCCCGCCACCGCACGCTGCGCGCGATGGTCGACTGGAGCTGGGAGCTGCTGACGGACGCCGAGCGGACGGTCCTGCGCCGGCTGTCGGTGTTCCGCGGCGGGGCGAGCCTGGAGGCCGCCGAACGCGTCTGTACCGACCCGGCGGCCGACGTCGCGCAGGACGACGTGCTCGACCTGCTCACCGCGCTGACCGAGAAGTCGCTGCTCGTCGCGGACGGCGACGCCCACGCCCCGCGCTACCGGATGCTCGGCACTATCAAGGAGTACGCCGCCGGGCGCCTCGCGGAGGCCGGGGAGGCCGAGCTGGCCCGCCGGGCCCACCTGGCCTGGTGCACCGAGCTCGCCGAGACCGCCGAGCCACACCTGCGCCGCGCCGAGCAGCTCACCTGGCTCGCCACGCTCACCGTGGAGCACGACAACCTGACGGCCGCGATGCGCGGGGCCCTGGCGTCGGGTGAGGCTGCGGAGGCGATGCGGCTGGCGGCGGGCTCCGGCTGGTACTGGTGGCTCAGCGGGCACAAGTCCGAGGGCATGGACCTGCTGCTGGCCGCCACCAGGCTGCCCGGCGACGTGGCGGACGACGTCCGGGCCTGGGTGTACGCCCTGCTCTCGGTGTTCCTGAGCGCCGGCCTGGGCGACGAGCACACGGCCGCCGACTGGATCCACAAGGCCTACCGCTTCAGCCAGGACGCCGAACGGCAGCACCCGGCGCTGCCGCTGACCGTCCCGCTGGAACGCCTGCTGGTGGCCCCCGAGGAGGGCGTGGCGGCCTGGACGGACGTGCTGGACGACGAGGACCCGTGGGTGCGCGCGCTGGCCCGCCTGCACCTGGGCAAGCTCAAGCTGATGATCGGCCAGGACGAGCTCGGGGCCGAGGCGGACCTCCGGCGCGCGCTCGCCGAGTTCCGCGCGCTCGGCGAGCGGTTCGGGATCTCGTTCGCCCTGTCCGAGCTGGCCGACCAGCTCGCCGCGCGCGGCGAGCTCGCGGCCGCCTGCGAGCACTACGAGCAGGCCGCCGTGGTCGTCACCGAGATCGGCGCCGTCGACGACGTCATCCAGATCCGCTCGCGCCTGGCCCATCTGCACTGGCTGCTGGGTGACGAGGAGGCGAGCGCGGCCGCCATGGCCGAGGCCGAGCGGCACGCACGGCGGGTCACGTGGCCGGGCACTTTGGGCGCGCTGGCGCTCGCCAGGGCAGAGCTCGCACGGTGGCGGGGCGACGCCGCCGCGGCGCGCGAGCACCTCGCCACCGCCGCGGAGATCTGGGGTGAGGAGTCCGACGGGGCGCACGTCAGCGCCGTCATGCGCGACCAGCTCGGCTACCTCTCGCCCGACCTCGACGAGGCGCGCACCCACCACGCCGCGGCGTGCCGGGCCGCCGTGGAGACCGGGCACGCGCCGATGGTCGCCGTCGCGCTCGTCGGTGTCGCGGACCTGGCGCTGAGGCTCGGGGAGCACGAGCAGGCCGCGCGCCTGCTCGGGGCGAGCGCCGGGGTGCACGAGCGGCGCGACTACCGCGCCACGCCGGACATCGCGCGGGTCGAGGGCGCGGCGCGCGGCCGCCTCGGCGACACCGGGTTCGCCGAGGCGGCTCGGGCAGGACGGGAGCTGGAGCGGGAGTCCGGCTGGGAACCGCTCGCCGCCGTCACGCTCGCTTCGTGAACGTGGCCCCCGCCCACAGGTAGCCCACCAGGGCGATGGCCACGCACCAGCCGACGGCGACGAGCGCGGTGCCGAGCGACGGCGTGCCCGCGAGCAGGCCGCGCACGGTCTCGATGATCGGCGTGAACGGCTGGTACTGCGCGAACTGCGCCAGCCCGGGGCCCATCGTGTCGGCCGGGACGATCGCGCTGCTGAAGAACGGCAGCATGACCAGCGGCACGGAGGCCAGACCCGCCGTCTCGGGCGACTTCGCCGCCAGGCCGAGCGCGACGGTCAGCCAGCCGGTCGCGAACCCGAGCAGCACGACCATGCCGGCCACGCCCAGCCAGTCCAGGGGGCCCGCCGCCGGGCCGAACCCGAGCAGGAACGCCACCCCGAGCAGGGCCGCGACGGCGACCACGTTCGTGAGCAGGCTGGCCACGACATGCCCCGTGAGCACGGCGCTGCGCGAGACGTCCATGACCTTGAACCGGTTGATGATCCCCTTGGTCATGTCGGAGTTCACCGCGGTGGCCGTGGACCCCAGTCCGTAGCAGACGGCCAGCAGGATCAGGCCGGGGGTCGCGTAGTCGATGTAGTCGACGCCCACGTCGAAGGCGTCGCCGAACATGTAGACGAACATCAGCAGGATGATGATCGGCATCAGCACCGCGTTGAACACGGCGGTCGGGTTGCGGGCGATGTGCTTGAAGTTGCGGCGCAGCATGACGGCGGCGTGGGGTGTGGCGCTCATCGGGCGGCCTCCGTCTCTGTGGTGCGGTCCGTCGTCTCGGCCGTGCGACCGGTGAGGGCGAGGAAGACGTCGTCGAGGTCGGGGGTGTGCACGGACAGCTCCTCCGCGCTCAGGGAGTACTCGTCGAGCCGGTCCAGCAGGGTGCGCAGCGACCGGGTGCCGCCGTCGCCGGGTACGCGCAGGCTCAGCGCCTCGTCGTCCCGCGTGCCGTCGGCCAGGACGCGCGCGGCGGCGTCGAGCTCCGCGAGGGTGGCGAACCGCAGCCGCACGTGGGTGCCGGGGATCTGGCGCTTGAGCTCGTCGGCCGTGCCCTGGGCCACGATGTGGCCCTGGTCCAGGACGGCGATCCGGTCGGCGAGCTGGTCGGCCTCCTCCAGGTACTGCGTGGTGAGGAAGATCGTCACGCCGTCGGCCACCAGGTCGCGGATGATCGACCACATCGTGCGGCGGCTGCGCGGGTCCAGGCCCGTCGTCGGCTCGTCCAGGAAGATGATCTCCGGGTCGCCGACCAGGGTCATGGCCAGGTCGAGCTTGCGGCGCATGCCGCCCGAGTAGGTCGACGCCGGCTTGTGCGCCGCCTCGGTCAGCTCGAACCGCTCCAGCAGCTCCGCGACGGACCTGCCGCCGGCGCCCCGGCCGTTGAGGTCGACCATGAGCTGCAGGTTCTCGCTCCCGGTCAGCAGCTCGTCGACGGCGGCGAACTGGCCCGTCACGCCGATCGCGGCGCGCACGGCCTTCGCCTCGGTCGCCAGGTCGTGGCCGGCGACCCGTGCGGTGCCGCCGTCGGCCCGGGTCAGGGTGGTCAGCAGGTTCACCGTCGTCGTCTTGCCGGCGCCGTTGGGGCCGAGCAGCGAGAAGATGGTGCCGGCCCGGACGTCGAGGTCGATGCCGTCGAGCACCACCTTGTCCTTGAACGTCTTGCGCAGTCCCGAGACCGCGATCGCCGAGGTGGGCATCACATGACCCCCAGCATCAGCGCGACGGTGCCGCCGGTGGCCATGAGCAGGGTGGTGCCGGCGTGCATCCCGATCGACAGCCGCAGGTCCTGCTTCTTCCAGACGAACCAGGGGCCGGGGAAGAAGAAGATCACGCGGGAGAGGAACACCCACGGCGACCAGAGGTGGTAGAGCGAGAACAGGACGGTGCTGAGCACCGGCGCCCACGCACCCAGGTGGGCCAGGCGCGGCATCAGGAACCCGCGGAACCAGTACTCCTCGATGAGCGGCAGCGTGAAGCCGGTGAACGGGATGGACGCGGCCAGCGTGATGATCATGACCGTGCGGTCGTTGCCCTCCAGGTACGTGGTGGCGCTGGCGCCGACGTCGTCGAACGGGAGCCACGTGAACAAGGCCTCGAAGACGGCCGTGTCGAGGACGGTCAGCACGGAGGACACCACGATGAACCAGGCCATGAGGCCGGCGACCATGGCGACGAGCCGGCCGCGCGGGACCGGCTTGTCCAGGTAACCCAGGACGCCCCGGAGCGAGTACCGGCCGGTGCGCCGGCGGCCGAGCCAGAGCAGGCCGAACTGGAGCGGGTAGAGCACGATGACCAGGGCGATCGCCCAGCCCAGGAACGACGGGTAGTCGATGGCCCGCACCAGCGGCTGGGCCACGAGCAGGTAGACGGCGACGATCAGGACGCCGGGCACGAGGTGCAGCGCGATCGACAGGGGCAGGGAGTGGCGCTCGGCGAGCAGCAGCTCGACGACGCGGTTGGTTCGCGTGTCTTCGACGAAGGCCGTGGGGCCGGATATGTTCTCCATGCCGAGGATGCTGTCGGCACCCGCGGACACGACGCTGACACGGCGCTGACACGGCTCCCGGACCGTGTCAGCGTGTATCACCCGCACGTTTGGGAAACTCCCGGTGGGCAGTGGCACTATTACCCGGCCAGTCAGACCGGACACTCTGCGCTAAGGGGGCAGTTCGCGTGAGGAACACGGGTGCGCGCCAGGCCGACGTCGCCAGGCTCCGCACCGCGTTGGCCGGGCTGTCGGGCGAGCCCGGGTGGTCGGACGACGGCATGCAGCGCCCCGAGTGCCGCTCGACGCGGGCCTCGATCCACGACTACCTCTCGGGGCGGCTGCTCCCCCACCGCCGGCACCGGCTGGAGCGACACCTGGACGGCTGTGCCGCGTGCATCCGCGCGTTCATCGACGTCCGCCAGGTGTCCTGGAACCGCAGCGCCCTGGACCGGCGCCTGGTCGCCGACGACCACCGGGGCGGCCGGCACCGCCGGCCCCTCCGCCGACGTGTCAGACGTACGGGTCACTCGGGTGACCTGTACGTCTGACACGCTCCGCTAGGCCGCGCGGACCGCCACCTCGAAGACCCGGGCCACGTCCGGGGTGTAGTTGGACGGGTCGGTGATCACGAGCCGCACCTGGTCGACGGCGGCAGCCGGGCCGGGCGCGCTGACCAGGCCGAGCGTGTTGTCGTCGAAGACGGCCGCCTGCTGCCACCCGGCGGACGTGTGCACCTCGACCGTGAAGTCGCGCAGCACGTTGACCGAACCCCCGCCGATGAACCCGCTGTACACGTCGACCTGGTCGACGACGGTCGGCGCGTCGAGCGTGATCGTCAGGGTGGGCGTGGTGTCACCGGCCGCCGAGAGCCAGCGGCCCGCGTTGGTGCAGTCGCCGTCCACGGCCTTCGCCGCGCCGCTGGAGGCGCTCCCGGACGACGACGCGACCGCCGTGGCCCCGACCGCCGCGTGGTCCGCGCACGGGGACGCGTACGGCTGGTCGGCGAGCCACGCCTTGATCATCGCGCCCTGGTGCTCGCCGCCGAGCAGGTTCCAGTCGTGGTCGAACATCTGCGGCTTCCAGTAGTTGTCGAAGAGCCACGCCGTCCAGCTGATGTGCGGCCGGGCGTCGAGGTACTGACGCAGCGGGATGCCCCAGCCGGACGTCGTGCCCTGGGTGACCACCGGGTCGGAGAACTCGCCGGGCGGGTTCCAGCCGAACTCCGTGAGGATCACCGGGATCTGCTGGGCGGCGTTGCCGAACTTCGCGTCCAGGTTCGCGGCCGTGGCGTCCCCCTGGTTGGGGTACAGGTGGTAGACGTACGCGATGTCGTTCCCGACGATCGGGTCGGCCGCCGCCTGGTTGACGTACGTGCTCCACTGCGGGCCGCCCATGAGCAGCAGCGTCTCGGGCGCGACCGCCCGGATGTCGTCCACCACCGGCTGGATGTACGCCTTCCAGGTGGCCCAGCTCGCGGGCGCGACGGGCTCGTTGAAGACCTCGTAGATCACGTTCGGCACGTCGGCGTACAGCGGCGCCACGTAGTCCCAGAACTCCGCGACCGTGGACTGCGGGACGCCCGTGCTGCCGTAGTCGGACACGTAGTGCAGGTCCACGATGATGTAGATGCCCAGCTCCACGGCCTGCTGCACGTACGGGTCCACGTACTGGGCCACGTTGTCCTCGACGCTGAGCGAACCCCAGACCGTGACGGGCAGGCGCACGACGTCGGACTGCCAGCCGTCGGACACGGTCATGTCGATCACGTCGGAGATCGGCTTGGGATGGCACTCCGGGCACTCGGCGTTGTGCCGCGGCGCCAGCACGGACACGCCGCGCAGCTGCACGGGGGTGCCGGCGGCGTTCACGATCTTGTTGCCCGAGGTGCCCAGCCGCGAGACGGCGGCGGGGGCGGCCTCGGCGGCAGGCGTGGGCTCCGCGGCGGGGGCGACCCCGGCGGCTCCCGCCGCCGGGACCATCAGGCCGAGACCGGCCACGGCGAGCGCGAGCGCCGCGGCGGCGAGCGCGTGCCGCCGCGGCGGGCGGGCCGGTGGCCGGGCGACGGCGGGGACGGGTGAGGTGGGCTGGGGCGCGCGGCCCCTGTGGTGGTTGGTGCGCAGCACGATGGTTCTCCGTTCTTCGTTGAACGAGCGGTCGAGCTCCGGGGGTGGAACCGGTCAGCCGGGTAGCACCACCCCCTCGGTAGGCGCAGGCGGCGTGTCAGACCTACAGATCCCTCGGGTGACCTGTAGGTCTGACACGTCGGGTGGTGAGGGTTCAGTCACGGTGGGTGCGGATCTTGTCGGGCCAGGCCAGCGCGATGCCGAGGGTGTCGCTCAGCAGGCGCTGGTAGTCGGCCAGCCGCGCGGGGTCGCTGCGCACCTTGCGGGGCGGCAGGCCGCGGTCCAGGCAGAACGCCACGAGCGCCCCGACGGCCTCGCCGATGCCCCACTCCACGGGGTGCAGCCGGTAGCAGCCGTTGGTGATGTGCGTCGTGCCGATGTTCTTGCCCGCGGGCAGCAGGTTCTCCACCCGCACCGGGACGAGGGCGCCGAGCGGCACCTGGAACGGGTACGCCTCGATGTCCACGTAGGTGCGGCCGGCGGTGCTGGGGTGCAGGTCGATCCGGTAGCGGCCCAGGCCCACGGTGTCGGGAAAGATCTCGCTGCCCGCGCCGTCGGGCCTCGCCTGCACGCCCACGTGCTGCTCGGTGACGGTCAGCTCCGCCTTGATGCGGCGGGCCTCGCGGATGTAGGGGGCCTTGGCCAGGCCGTCCGGCGTGCCGGTCACGTCGGGGCGCAGGCGCAGTCCGGGGTAGCCCGTGCCGCCGTCGGGCCGGGGTGCCTCGGTCTGGAGCCAGTGCAGGAACGAGAGCGACAGGTCGCGCGCGCCCGCGAGCGCCGCCGTGCGCGCGGCGTCGTCGACGCCGGGGCCGAGCAGGGGCGCCGCCCAGTAGTCGATCTGGGGCCAGTTGACGATCGTGACGTCGCCAACCGCGCCGTCGGCGAAGTTCTCGCGGGCCAGGACGCGGCGGAAGGTCCACAGCGGGAAGTGGGCGTTGCGGGCGTGGTCGGCCTCGAACAGGCGCGAGGTACGCGGCTCGAGGGTGATGGGCACGACGTCGTCGAAGGAGAGCTGCGGGCCGGGCCAGAAGGGGGCCACGGCGGTGCGCCAGTGGGCGTAGGCCGCGGGGCGGTCGACGGTGTGGTCCTCGCCGGGCCGGTGCTCCAGGGCGAAGCACCAGGAGATCGCCTGCTGGTCGAGGGGGTCGGCGACGGCGGGGGCGTGCGGCTCGCCGGTCTCGTCGCGGCCCTCGGCGCCGACCACGTGCTCGACGGCGGCGAGCTCCAGCAGGTCGCCGAGCTCGGTGGCGTCCACGACGTAGTCGGCGTGCACGGTGGTCTCGTGGCCGTCGCGGGTGTCGCGCAGGGTGACGGCGTCCACCTCGTCGCCGGAGGTGTGGGCTGCGGTGGGCTCGTGACACAGCAGCAGCTCGATCTGCCCGCCGGCGCGCCAGGGCGCGATCATCTCCTCCAGCACGGCGGCCGCGACGCGCGGCTCGTGGCACAGGTGGCTGACGATGCCGAGGCCGGGGTCGAGCAGGGGGTCCGCGGCGGCGCGCGGCGTCAGGGGGTAGTTGCGGCGGTAGTAGTCGCGCACCCGACGGCGCAGCTCGGCGTAGCCGGGCGGGGCATAGCCGTCCTCGATCCACGTGTGCTCGTCCGGGGGCACGGCCTGCGCGGTGAGCTGGCCGCCGAGCCAGTCGGTGGGCTCGGTCAGGACCACCCGCCGGCCCAGCCGGGCCGCGGTCAGCGCGGCGGCCACGCCGCCCAGCCCGCCGCCCACGATCAGCACGTCCGTCTTGCGCTCGCTCGTACCCGCGCTCATACGGTGCTCCCCCTCGTGTCTCCTGATGGTCCGGCCGGCGGCGCGGCCACGGTCTCTCCCTCGACGACGACGCACTCCACGAGCACGTCCGCGACCGGCTCGCCGGGCTCGTCGAGCATGCCGACGAGCGTGTCGATGGCGAGGCGGCCCACCTCGCGGCGCGGGATCTGCAGGCAGTCCCAGCGCACGGGGGCGTCGGGCGCGACGCCCTCCAGCACGGCGACGGAGACGTCGCGCGGCACGGTCAGCCCGCGGTCCGCCAGGCCGTCGGCCAGCGGGTGGGCCAGCCATTCGGCGTCGGCGACGACGGCGGTGACCTCGCCCGCGGCGACCGCGTCGAGCCAGGCGGCATCGAGGCGTCCCTCCTCCAGGCCAGGGCTCGCCGGCGAGACGTCCCGCAGGCCGCGCCGCGCGACGGCGGACTCGTAGCCCCGCCGCCGGTCGGCGTAGGACTCCTCCTCGATGCCGGCGCACAGGTAGCCGATCCGCTCGTGCCCGAGGTCGGCCAGCCGGTCGACGATCGCGGCGGCGGCCGACTCGTAGTCGGGCACGACGCACGTGATGCGGGTGCCGGGCACCTCGCGGCGGCCGATGTGCACGAAGGGGTAGCCGTCGGCCTCGAGGCGGGCAAGCTCGGCGCGGTCGGCGGCGACGCCGAGCAGCACCGCGCCGTCGGCCACGTTGAGGCGGTTGACGCCGTCGCGGTAGACGCGGCGCCGTCCGTCGCTGCCACCCGTGGAGGTGAACAGCACCAGGTCGTGGTCGATCTCCTCGGCCCGCTCCTCGATGCCGAGCAGGAACTCGAAGTAGAAGTCCTCGCGCGCCCGCGGGAACACCGCCTCGAAGGTGTGCACGCCGAGCAGGCGGTTGCGGCCGGTGCGCAGCTTGCGCGCCGTCGGGTTGGGCACGTAGCCCAGCTCCTTGATCGCGTCCTGGATGCGCCGGACGGTGGCCTCCGGGATGCGCGCGGCGTCCGTGTCGCCGCCGATCACGCGGGACACGGCGGACTGCGAGACGCCGGCCAGCCGCGCGACGTCGGACTGGCGGGGCGCCCGGGCACGGCGCGGGGTGGTGGTCACTCGTTCTCCTGTGTCTTCTGGTGCAGCCAGCAGCGGGCCCAGCGGCCGTCGCCGAGGTCGGTGCGCGGCGGTGCCTGCGTGCGGCACACGTCCATGGCGAACGGGCAGCGCGGGTGGAACCGGCAGCCGGACGGCGGGTCGATCAGGCTGGGCGGCTCGCCCAGGCCGTCCGCGTCGGCGTCGAACAGGGCCGCCCGGTCGCGCGCCCCGCGGCCTGGGTCGGGCGAGGACTCCACCAGCAGCCTCGTGTACGGGTGCTGCGGGTCGGCGATGACCTGCTCCTTGGGCCCGCCCTCGACCATCTCCCCGGCGTACATCACCACGATGTCGTCGCACAGGTAACGCGCGCTGGCGATGTCGTGCGTGATGTAGAGCAGCGCGAGCCCGTCCTCGGTGCGCAGCCGGTCGAGCAGGTTGAGCATCTCCAGGCGGATCGACACGTCGAGCATCGAGATGGGCTCGTCGCCGAGCAGCACCTTGGGCTCGACGGCCAGCGCCCGCGCGATGACGACCCGCTGCCGCTGCCCGCCGGAGAGCTCGTGCGGAAACTTGTCCACGAACTGCTCGGTGGGTGTCAGGGCCACGCGCTCCAGCAGCTCGCGCACCCGCCGGTCCAGCTCGGCCCGGCCGCGCACCCCGTGGTGCAGCTTGAGGGGCCGCTCCAGGTTGTGCCGCACCCGGTGCAGCGGGTTCAGGGAGCCGAACGGGTCCTGGAAGACGATCTGCACGTCCTTGTGGTAGCCACGCTCCACCCGCCCGCGCCGCTGCCGGACGGTTACGCCCTCCAGGGCGATCTCGCCGCTGGTCGGGGCGTAGAAACCGGCCAGCAGCCGGGCCAGCGTCGTCTTGCCGCTGCCGGACTCCCCCACCAGGGCGACCACGCGGCCGCGGTGCAGCGCCAGCGTGGCGCCCTCCACGGCGCGCACCACCGAGCGGGCGCCCACGGCCGAGCGCACCTCGAAGTGCTTGGTCACGTCCACGGCCTCCAGGACCGGGGTGTCCGGGGCGGGGGCGCCGGGAGCGGACGGCGCGGGCACCGTGGTCGCGGTCATCGGGCTCCTCCTGTGCTGGTGCCGGGTGCCGGCTGCGGTCTCTGCGTCGGGTCGTGCAGCCGGCACGCGACGGCGTGCCCGCCCTTCGTGACCAGCTCCGGCAGGTGCGTGTCGCACCCCTCGAACCGGGCCGCGCACCGCGGGTGGAACGGGCAGCCCGACGGCGGACGGCGCAGGTCGGGCGGCGTGCCCGGGATCCCGGTGAGCCGCCGGAGGGGCGCGCGCAGCGGCGGGAACGAGTCGCGCAGCCCGCGGGTGTAGGGATGGCGCGGGTCGTCGTAGAGCTCCGACGCGGTGCCGAGCTCCACGATGCGCCCGGCGTACATGATGGCGATGCGGTCGGCGAGCTCCAGCAACAGGGACAGGTCGTGCGTCACGAAGACGACGGCGAACCCCAGCGTCCGGCGCAGCCGCAGCACCTGGGCCAGGATCTGCCGCTGCATGACGACGTCGACCGCGGTCGTCGGCTCGTCCATCACGACCAGCTCCGGACCGCACGCGAGCGCGAGCGCGATGCTGGCGCGCTGCCGCATGCCACCCGACAGCTCGTGCGGGTAGCTGCGCGCCCGGTCCCCCGAGATGCCCACGGTCGCCAGCAGCTCGGCCGCGCGCGCCCAGGCGGCGTCGTTGCCCAGGGACCGGTCATGGGTGCGCAGCGCGTCGGCGAACTGCGCGCCGAGCCGCATCACGGGGTTGAGGGCGTCCATGGCGCTCTGCAGCACGATGGACAGGGAGGTCCAGCGCAGCGCCCGCAGCGCCCTGGGGCTCGCGGTGACCAGGTCGACGGCGGCCCCGCCGTCGCGCGGCTGGAACACGATGCTGCCCGCGGTGGTGACGGCGGGCGGCCGCTGGAGCCGGGTCAGAGCCGTGATCAGGGTGGACTTGCCGGAGCCCGACTCCCCCGCCACGCCGAGGATCTCGCCCCGGCGCAGGGTGAAGGTGACGTCGGCGCAGGCGCGCACGGGGTCGCCGTCGGTCACGTACTCGACGGTGAGGCCGGTGACGCGCAGGACGTCGCCGTCGGCTCTCCGCGCGGCGGTGGTCCCGGCGTCGTCGTGATCGGTGTCGGACATGATCTGGGTGACCATCAGGCATCGCTCCCTACGGACGTCTGCTGTGCGCGGCGCACCACGGAGCGCCGCACCGTGCGCAGCTTGGGGTTGGCCAGCTCGTCGACGCCGAAGTTCACGAGCGTCGCCGCCGTCGCGACCAGGGCGATGCACAGGCCCGGCGGCACGAACCACCACCACATGCCGCGCAGCACCGCGCTCTGCTGCTGGGCGGCCTGGATCATGGTGCCCCAGCTGATCGCGCCGGAGTCGGAGATGCCGAGAAAGGCCAGGCCCGCCTCGGCCATGACGCCGCCGATGACGCCCGACAGGAACATCGCGGCGATCCAGCCGGTCAGGTGCGGCAGCACCTCGTGGAACAGGAGCCGGTGGTGCGGTTCGCCGAGGGTGCGCATGGCGAGCACGAAGTCGCGGTTGCTCACGCTCATCGCCTGCGCGCGGATGGTCCGGGCGCCGCCCGACCAGCCGAAGAACCCGATGATGAGCGCGATGACCCACAGCCCCGTGCCCTGCATGTAGCCGGCGACGATGAGGATGAGCGGCAGCACCGGCATGACGATGAACAGGTTGGACAGGAAGTTGAGCCAGGAGTCGGTGCGGCCGCCGAAGTACCCGGCGGGCAGCCCGACGAGGATCGCGAGCGCCGTGCCGATCACCGCCGAGAGGAAGCCGACGAACAGGGAGCCGCGGGCACCCTCGATGGTCTGGGCCAGCACGTCCTGGCCGAACTGGGTGGTGCCGAGCCAGTGCTCGGCGCTGGGCGGCAGGCCGATCGCGGTCAGGTCGTTGGCACGCGGGTCGAGGCCGGGCACGCTCGCCGTCAGCCACGGCCCGAGCACCGCGAGCAGCACGAAGAACCCGATGACGGACAGACCGACGCGGACCTTCCAGCCCTTCAGGAGTCCCGTTCTCATGGCGCTCACCCCTGTTCCCGGATGCGGGGGTCGAGCACCACGTACAGGGAGTCGGCCAGGAGGTTGGCGAGCAGGGTCGCGAGCGTCACGATGAGAAAGACCCCCTGCATCATCGGGTAGTCGCGCTTGTTGAGGGACTCGAACAGCAGGTAGCCGATGCCGGGGTAGCTGAACACCGTCTCGGTCAGCAGTGCCCCGCCGATCACGCCGCCGAGCGCCATGGCGAAGCCGGTGAAGCTCGGCAGCATGGCGTTGCGGGCGGCGTAGCGCAGGATGACGCGGCCGCGGGAGAGGCCCTTGGCCTGGGCGAGCAGCACGTAGTCCTCCCGGACGGTCGTGACCGTCATGTTCCGCATGCCCAGCAGCCAGCCGCCGAACGCGGAGAACACGATGGTCGCGGCGGGCAGCGCCCCGTAGTGCATGACCGAGGCCAGGAACGGCAGGTTGAACCCCTCGGCGAGGTTGGCGTCGTAGCCGCCCGACAGGGGGAACCAGCCGAGCACGAACCCGAACACCCACAGGGCCAGCAGCGCGACCCAGAAGTACGGCACGGACGACAGGAACGCCGTCAGCGGCGTGAGGATCGAGTCGAGCCGGCTGCCGGCCTTCCACCCGGCGATCACGCCGAGGCCCGTGCCGAGCACGAACGCGAGCACGGTGGTGGTGCCGACCAGCAGCAGCGTCCAGGGCAGCGCCTGAAGGACGAGCTCGCTCACCGGCACGGGAAAGTTGACGACGGAGACGCCGAGGTCGAACCGGGCGAGCTGCCCCAGGTACGCGAGGAACTGCTCGCCGAGGTTCTGGTCGGGGTCGCCGAAGATCGCCCGGATGCTCTCCAGGGTCTCCGGCGGCACCTGCTGCCCGCTGACCCGCTGCAGCTCCTCCACGATGGCGGAGGACGGATCCCCCGGCATCAGGCGCGGCAGCAGGAAGTTGAGCACGATCGCGGCGGCGGCGGCCGCGGCGTAGAAGCCCAGCCGGCGCAGCAGGAACCCCCAGCGGCGCACGGCCCGCACCGCCGCGGGCGGGCCGCCCGGTGCCGTGCGCACCGGGGCGGGCGCCTCCGTCGTCGTCATGGTCAGCCCTCCGCCGGCTCGAGGCCGAGCAGCGTGAGGATGAGGTCCGGCCCCATCCCGACGAAGGGGATGTGGTCGAAGTTGTCCGGCGTGGGCCAGCCCGACCAGCGGGTCGCGTTGATCTCGACGAAGTAGAAGTTGTCGTACAGCGGGCTGAACGGCACCTCGTCCACGACGAGCTCCTGCATCCGCAGGCCCAGCTCCTTCAGCTCGGCCTCGTCGTCGGTGCTCTCCATCGCCGCGATGATCTCGTCGGCCTCGGGGTGGGAGAAGCGGCCCTGGTTGAGCGTCGCCTTCTCCCCCACCGGCACCACGAAGTCGCCGTCCAGGAAACCGTAGACGCCGTAGATGCCGGCACCGCCCGTGGATGCCGCGGTGATGTCGAAGTCGCCGAGGTTCATCGCGTCGTAGTAGCCGGCGGTGGGCTGCCCGGCGGGCTTGACCTCGACGCCGAGCGTGTCGCGCCAGCCGTTGATGAGGATGTCGGCGTAGCTGCCCCAGGCCCAGTCGTTGTTGAACAGGATGGTGGGCTGGTAGCTCTCGCCGTCCTTGACCAGGGCGCCGTCCTTCACGGTCCAGCCGCCGTCGGCCAGCTCGGCCTTGGCCGCCTCGGCGTCGACGGGCCACGGCTCGGCGAGCTCCGGGTTGATCCAGTCGGCGTAGACCGTGGCGTTGAGCCCGGTCGGTCCCGCCTCGGTGCCGGGACGCTGCAGCGTGGTGGTGATGGCGGTGCGGTCCATGGTCATGGCCAGCGCGCGGCGCACGTGGACGTCGTCGAACGGTGGCCGGCCGGCGTTGAACATGGCCGACATCGCGCCGCCGTTCGGGTAGAGCTGGTACAGGTTGTGCTCCGGGTCCTTGGCCGTGTACTCCTGCTCGCCGTTGGCCCAGGAGCCCTGCGCGATGTCGATGTCCCCGCGCAGGAGCTGCGCCTTGGCGGCGTCCGCGCTGGTGGGGATGATCTTGTAGGTGGACATGGGCAGCTCGCCGCCCCAGTAGTCGTCCCGCGCGGTGAGCGTGACCTGCTGGGGCTTGAACTCCGCGAGGGTGAACGGCCCGGTGCCGACGGGCTCGGGGTTGGTCCAGGTGTTGAGGTCCTGGTCGCGCCAGATGTGCTCGGGCACCATCGGCAGCAGGATGTTGGCGAACTGCTTGACCGTGGCGAACGACGGCTCCGCGAACGTGACCGTGAACGTCAGGTCGTCCACCTTCTCGGCCCGCTCGTAGGTGACGCCCGCGATCGAGAACTCCGGCTGCTCGATCGGCAGGTTCAGCGAGAAGACGGCGTCGTCGGCCGTGAAGGGCTCGCCGTCCGAGAACGTGACGCCGTCGCGCAGGTGCACCGTGAGCGAGGTGCCGGCGTCGTCGAACTCCCAGCTCTCCGCGAGCCACGGCTCGACCACGGCGCCGTTGCTGTAGTCGACGCGCATGAGCGGCTCGTAGACCAGCTCCATGTTGGGCGCCTTGTCGACGGCGGGGCCCACCACGTTGTAGTTGTGGACGAACGTGGTGCCGCCGTCCGTCTTGCCGTAGATCATCGTGTCGTCACGCCCGCCCGCGGTCCCGTCGCCGGACGACGAGCCGCCCGCACAGGCCGAGGTGAGCAGGACGAGTGAGACGACCAGCGCTGAAACGCGCCGCCCGAACGATCGTGCGTGTCCCATGCCAGATCCCTTCCGCTTCGTCGAGGTGGATCACCGCGCATACGCTGCGCATCTTCTGCTCATACGTATGAGCAGCGACCCGCGACGGTGCGGAGGTTTGCTCTTACGTATGAGCGAGGACATTAGGGGCGGGCCGGGCGGGGTGTCAACACCTTGGGGGTAGGAGGTTTGGAGCGGGAGGCTCAGGGGACCTGGCGGGCCTCGGGCGGCACCTCGTCGTCGATCGCCGCCTGCACGAACTGCATCAGGGAGTGCTCCGGACCGATCGTGAACCGCTTGGAGACCTTGAAGACGGGGTACGCGCCGTACTGGGCGCTCTGCACCAGCGCGGTGCGCTGGTCCGCGTCGTAGGACCAGTGCGCGCCGGCACCGTTCCGCACGACCACCTCGCCGACGTACGCGCCCATGCCGAGACTGAAACTCTTGTCGAGATCGGCCGGCGATGCCGACTCCAGCAGGCTCTGGATCAGAACCTCGAGTGCTGTGATCGACTCGACCGTGTAGTCGAAGAGGTCGGAGGCACGAGAGCTCTGGACGAACTCGTCCGCGAGGCGGCGCATGAGCTCCGCCGTCTCCGCGTCGCTGGGCGGGCGGACGTCGTCCGTTTCCTTGGGCTTCCTGCGCCACCATGCCATGCGGTCATCATGTCAGGGTGATGAGGGGGTGCGATTTCGGACGGAAAGCACAACGGTCCGGCGGTCAGCTCGCACGTTGATTGACCGGCCGCGTTTCCGGCGACCAGTATTGCGGGCTGTGACCTCGTCGAACAGGAGCCGGGACCGGTTTCGCGCCCTCGCGGCCGAGACCATGGACGCCGTCCGCGCCGGAAGCTACGGCGCACACGGGCAGCGTGTCGACATCGCCGACCAGGTCGCCGCCGCCGTCGCCGGGACGCGCCTGATCCTCCCCGGCACACCGCTGTCCGAGGGCGCCGCCTGGTCCGGTCCCACCACGGTCGAGGTGCGCGACGAGTCGAGCCTGGCGGCGGCGCGGCGCCTCGGCCCGGGCACCGCCTGCCTGGTCTTCGCGTCGGCCCGCAACCCGGGCGGCGGGTTCCTCAACGGCGCCCAGGCCCAGGAGGAGGCGATCGCGCGCAGCTCGGCGCTGTACGCGACCCAGACCACCGTGCCCGAGTTCTACGAGCACCACCGCCGGGAGACGTCCCTGCTCTACAGCGACCGGGTCATCCTCTCGCCCGACGTCGCGGTCATCCGGGACGACGACGGCGTCCTGCTCGCCGAGCCCTACCCGGTCACCTTCCTGACGGCGGCGGCGCCGAACCTGTCCGCGATCGGGCGCACCCAGCCCGCCGCGGTGGGCGAGGTCAGGGCCACGCTCGCCCGCCGGGCCACGCGGGTGCTCGACGTGGCCGCCGCCCATGGCAGCCGTCGGATCGTCCTCGGCGCCTGGGGCTGCGGAGTGTTCGGCAACGACCCCGCCGACGTCGCTTCTGCCTTCGCCGAGGCCCTGGCCGAGCGGCCGAGGTTCGAGCACGTCACCTTCGCGATCCTCGATGCGCGGCCCGGGCAGCCGGTGCTCGGAGCCTTCGAGAAGCGGTTGCGAACGGCGTACTAGGGCGCCTGACGCCCTCGCCGTCGGTGCCGGCGGCTTCGAAGGTCACCTCGATGTCGGCACCGGCGACCCGGACCTCAGGGTGCGCCGGGTGGTCCGGGTGGTCCGGGCCAGATGACTCAGGCCTGGTCGGTGGGCATGACCCACAGCTCGGCTATGGACGCGTGCCGCGGGCGGGTGACCATGTAGGCGATGCCGTCGGCGATGTCCTGAGGCACGAGCGTCTCGGTGTTCGCGTAGAAGGCGTCGATGTCGTCGCGCATGGCCCCGCTGTTGTGGGAGCCGAGCTCGGTAGTGACGCCGCCGGGCTCCAGGACGCCGACCCGGACGTGCTTTGTGGTGACCTCCTGACGCAGGGACTCGGTGAAGCCGTTCACGCCGAACTTGGTCAGGTTGTAGACGCCGTAGTTCGCCCAGGCCACACGGCCGGCGATCGAGCTGATGTTGACGACGTCGGCGACCTGGCGAGGGTCGTCCTCGGCGGCCTTCAGGAGGTGCGGAAGCGCCGCGTTGGTCATGTAGAGCAGGCCTTGCACGTTGATCGCGAGCATGCGCTCCCACTCTTCGACGTCGGCGCCGACCACCGGGCCGAGGAGCATGAGACCCGCGTTGTTGACAAGCACGTCCAGGCGGCCGAGCCGATCGATCACTGTCTGGACCGCCGCTTCGGCCTGGGCGCGGTCGGTGATGTCGGCCTCGACGGCCAGGGCGGCGCCGCCCGCTGCCTGGATCTGCGAGGCGAGGATGTGGAGCCGGTCGGCCCGCCGGGCGACGAGCGCGACGGACGCGCCCTCCTTGGCCAGACGGCGGGCGGTTGCCTCACCGATGCCGCTGCTGGCGCCGGTGACGAGGGCGACTGTGCCGGCGAGAGGGGATGTCGATGTCATGTGGATGGCTTCCTGTCGAGGTTCTGTGTCAGACGTCGTACGAGAGCGACGCGGACAGCTCTCGGTTCGCGTCGAGCTGCCTCTGGATGGTGGCGAGGTTCTGCTCGACCCCAGCGGTCGCGTCGGCGCCGGCCACGAAGCGCAGCGGCAGGTGCCCCGAGTCGGAGAGGGCAACGAGGGCCTGGGCCAGCTTCTTCGGATCGCCGCCCTGCTGCCCGTTCATGCTCTTCCAGGCCGCAACGGTCTGCGTGGTGCGCTCGGCGTAGTCCTCGATGTCCAGCTCGGGCCAGATGGTTGAGGACCCTTCGACGAGCAGCTCGGTGCGGAAGAAGCCAGGCTCCACGGCCATCGTCGAGATGCCGAACGGTTCGAGGTCGAACCGAAGGGACTCCATCCAGCCTTCGAGCGCGAACTTGGAGGCGGCGTAGGCGGCGCAGAACTCCTGGCCGATGAGTCCGGCCGACGACGTGACCGTGATGACCTGGCCCGACCGCTGTGCGCGCATGACCGGGAGGATCGCGCGGGTGACGTTCAGCGGCCCGAAGAAGTTGGTCTCCATCTGCGCGCGGAACTGCGCAGGGCTGATGTTCTCGAAGTAGCCGGCGTAGAAGTTGCCCGCATTGTTGACGAGAACGTCGATGCGACCGAAACGGTCGACGGCCGCCCGGGCAGCGTCGGCCGCGGCGTCGGGATCGGTGACGTCGAGGGAGAGGGCGAGCAGGTTCTCGTGCTCGCCGATCGAGGCCAGCACCCGGTCCGCGCTGCGGCCGGTTGCGACCACCGAGTGGCCGTCGGACAGAGCTGCGCGAGCGATGTCGACGCCCATGCCTCGGCTCGCGCCAGTGATGAACCAGACCTTCGTGTTGTTGTTCATGCCTTCAGGAAATGCTGCCGCGGGCGTCGCAGGGAGACCCGCTTTATAGGGTTAATGCCAGTGACCCCCTACGACGGGGCCGCTGACGTATTTTCGAAGCATGGACACCCGGAACGACATCCGTGAGTTCCTGACCACCAGACGGGCCAGGCTCACCCCTGAACAGATTGGCCTGCCCGACTTCGGTGGTCGGCGGCGCGTTCCTGGGCTGCGCCGCGCAGAGGTCGCGCTGGTCGCAGGGATGAGCGTGGAGTATTACGTGCGCCTGGAGCGAGGGAACGCCGCCGGCGTCTCCGAGGCCGTGCTTGAAGGCATCAGTCGCGCCCTCCAGCTTGACGACGCCGAGCGCTCCCACCTGTACGACCTCGTGCGTGCCGCCAACGAAGGCACTCACCGGCAGCAACGTCGCGCACGCCCCAGAGCGCAACAGGTCCGGCCGGGTGTGCGACAGCTGCTCGACGCGATGGCCGACGTCCCCGCGTTCGTGCAGAACGGGCGGCTCGACATCATCGCCGTCAACAGGCTCGGACAGGCCGTGTTCTCGGAGATGTACGTACAGCCGCAACGCCCCGCGAACTTCGGCCGATTCGTGTTCCTCGACCCCCGCGCCCAGGGCTTCTACCGCGACTGGGGCAACGCGGCGCGCCAGACCGTCGCGATCCTGCGCACGGAGGCCGGTCGCGCTCCGCACAACCACCACCTGAGCGACCTGGTCGGCGAGCTCTCCACCCGCAGCGACGCCTTCCGCACCCTCTGGGCGTCCCACGACGTGCGCGAGCACCGCACCGGCGTCAAGGCGATCACCCACCCGGTCGTCGGCGACCTGGACCTGGACTTCGAGGTCATGGATCTCTCCTCCGACCGCGGCATCCAGCTGATCGCCTACTCCGCTGCGCCCGGCTCGGCCTCTCACGATGCACTCAAGCTCCTCAGCAGCTGGACGGCGACGACCAGTTCGGTCGACGAACACCGCACCGGCCAAGACACCGTGGAACACGGCTGAACAAGCGGGTGCTCGACCAGCGGTGGATACCGACGGATCATCCTGTTCGGGTGACACCGACGCGCCGGCCGTCGAGGGATGCTGGTTCCGGGCCCAGCAGCGACGAGGCAGGAGAACCGACATGAGTGAGTCGACACCGATCAGCCGCATCTTCCGTCGCCCGGGCGCCACGACGGAGTCACGCGAGTCGTCGGCGCTCCTCGCCGGCGCGGTGGCCTTCGTGCTGGGGGTGCTCGTCGGGCTGATCGTGTTCCAGGGTCGCGACGTGCCGATCTCCGGGCGCGGCTCGCTCGGCGACTTCGCCGCCCTCGGCGGAGCACTCGTCGCGGTCGGGGCGGTCCTCTTCGGTTGTGTCTCGCGACGCGGCCAGATCCGGCGCGAAGCGGCCGACGACAGGGAGCGGCCGCGCCTGCGCTGGTTCGACGTCGCGGCCCTGGCGCTGGCGCACGCCGTCATCGCGCTGCTGGGGTGGATCGGGCTCGCGTCGATCGTGAGCAGGAGCTTCGTCGGAGCGACCGCCTATCCGACGTCGGCCGCGGTGCTCGCCGGCGTGGCCCTGGCCGTGACCACCTACCTGACATTCCTGTCGGCGGTGAACCTCACCCCGATGACGCTCTCGCTCGTCCTGGCGGTGTTCCTCACCGTCGGAGCCTTCGCCAGCATGCTCAGCGCGACCGACCCGTTCTGGTGGAAGGAGAATCTCAGCGCACTCGGGATGACCGACGACATCTCCGCCATGGCGTTCAACCTGACCCTGATCGTCGCCGGCGTCATGGTCACGACCATCGCCCACTACGCGACCGCGTACCTCCCGCACTCGACTCCCGCGGAGGCGCGGGGCCGCAGCCGGGTCCGGATGGCGCTCGTGCTCATCGGCATACTCTTGGCGTGCGTGGGGGTCTTCCCCGTCGACGACTTCCTGGCGGCTCACAACATCGCCGCCACCGGGATGGTGATCGTGTACGTCGCGCTGGTCGTGAGCCTCCGCCGGTTGCTCCCGTCGATGCCCCGGGTGTTCGTCCTGCTCGGCTACACCTACGTCGGGGTGATCGTCGTTCTCGCGATCTTCTTCATCACCGGGTACTACAACCTGACGGCCGTCGAGCTGGTCGCGGCCATCCTCATCTTCAGCTGGATCATCGTGTTCCTGCGCAACACCGGGGCGGTCGAGGAAGGTCTCCAGCCCGGCAGCCGGTGACAAACCGTGCGCCCCGCCGATTCCCGGGCACCATGGGGGTACCGGCAGGCACCCTGCGGTCATATCCGAGAACCATCACGGAGGACAGCGATGAGCATCGAGACCCCGCGCCACACCACCACGGCGACCACCCACATCGCCGAGCCACCCGAGCGGGTCTGGGCCGAGCTCACCCACCCGGGTGCCCGGTGGATGCTGGGCGCGAACATCGAGACGGACTACCAGCCGGGCAGCCCGATCACCTTCGAGGGCCACTTCTTCGGTCGTGTCTTCGCCGACAAGGGCACCGTCATCGCCGTCGACCGCCCACGGCTGCTGCACTTCACGCACTTCGCGCCACTGAGCGGCCTGCCGGATGTTCCCGAGAACTACCACGAGATCCGGATCGAGCTCGCGCCGGACGACGGCGGCACGCGCGTCACCGTGACCCATGGGAACATCGACACCGCGCAGCACGCGTCCGCTTCCGCGGGGCACTGGAAGGACGCGCTCGCGACGCTGGCCCACCGCGACGACGGGTCGGGCCCGACCCACTGGTGAGTCCGGCCCAGTCCTACTGCCCGGTCCGGCGGATCGCCTCCAGCGGGTACGGCGTCGACCGGCTCTCCCGCTGGGACTGCGCGGACAGGTCAGGGTTCGTCAACTGCGCCGCCCGGCACGAGCGCGGCGTATCCCGCGCTCATCGGCATGTAGTCGGCGTCGAAGTCGGCGAGGCTGGGCGGCTCGCCGCCCTCGACGGCGGCGACGAGGCGGTCCAGGTACCACTCCCAGCCCGGCCCGGTCTCCGGCAGGGTCTTCGGGTCGAGCTCCCTCTGCCGCAGGGTCAGCGTGGTGCCGCCGTCCACCTCGGCGAGCTCGGCGCTGAGCCGCCAGTTGCCGTACTCGTCCTCGGCGCTGACCGCGAGCAGCCGCGGCGGCTCGCACGCGTCGACGCGGAACTCCGCCGGCGCTCCCGGCTCGGCCTCGGCGTTCATGGTCACCAGCACGCGGCCCGACGACGGGTCGCCGGTCCAGGTGCCGAACCACCGGGCGAGGCGCTCCGACTCGGTGACGCTCGCCCACACGTCGTCGATCGGGACGCCGAACCGGCGCACCAGTACCAGGGTCCGCCCGTCGTCCTCCAGGGTTCCGGTCAGGTTCATGCGGTCCGCTCCTTCGCGCTCGTACCCGTGGTCTTCGTACCCGATGCGGTCGTCCCCCGACGGCGGTCCCGTGCCGCCCGGCGCACCTCGGTGCCCAGTGCGTCGAGGTGACCTGCGGTGACCGGCGCCCGGCTCGCGGTGAGCGCACCGAGCAGCGCGCCCACCTCCGACAGCGGCCCAGGATCGAGCGCGTAGCGCCGCTCCCGGCCGTCGTCGGTCCCCCGCACCAGGCCGGCGTCACTCAGCACCCGCAGGTGCCTGCTGATCGCCGGGCGTGACACCGCGTGCTCGGCAGCGAGGTCCACCACGCGCGCCGGGCCGTCCGCGAGCCGCAGCAGCAGCTCGCGGCGGATCGGGTCGGCGATGGCCCCGAAGACGTCCACACCAAATGGTAACCGATCAGTTACCAATTCTCGAGTGACCCGCTGCACCGCACCGGCGCCTCGGGGCAACACCTACGCCGCTGAGGGGGTAACACTGAGCTAACAATGTTCGCTCAGCGTTACCCCCTCGGCGGAGTGGTCCTTGCCCACCAGAACGGCTCAGTCGCTCGGGCCCTCAGGAACGAGGTCGGCCACCCGCACGTCGAACACAGCACCCCCGCCCTCGGCGAAGGCCTCGACGCCCAGCACATCAGAACCGACAGGTTCAGGTTGAGCTCCTCTTCGTCGTCGCCCAGCGCCGGTTCGTCGAGGGCATCACCGCGGGCTCGTTCCGCTGACCCGTCGGGTCTCCCCGCGGGACGACGTCGGACGACGGCGCCGTCACCCGCGGGGAGGCCCGACCGAACCGCGCTCGACCAGGCGGACGTCGAGCGAGACGGGCTCGCGGGGGGCCTTCGTGCCGTCGGTCCCGGGCTCGGTCTCCGTCGGCTGGATCTCCGCGGGTTCTATCTCCTCCAGGATGATGCGCGACGCCTCGGCCACCTTGGCCGCCATGTCCTGCGCGACCGTGGTCAGGCCGGGGGTCGTGTACCGGGCGAAGTCGAGGTCGTCGAACCCGATGAC
Organism: Promicromonospora sp. NPDC050262; assembly: GCF_040655935.1. Classification (NCBI taxonomy): domain Bacteria; kingdom Bacillati; phylum Actinomycetota; class Actinomycetes; order Micrococcales; family Promicromonosporaceae; genus Promicromonospora; species Promicromonospora sp. NPDC050262. Next base: position 135,730 of record NZ_JBFAKX010000016.1, read on the forward strand.
CGACACGTCGCCGGGCACCGACCCGCCCGCCTCGACGATGCCCGCCATGATCCCGACCGCGAGGTGGTCGGCCGTGGCGAAGACCGCGGTCACCTCCGGGTGGTCGCGGCGCAGCCGGAGGCCGAGGCGGCGGCCGTCCTCGAACGAGGTCAGCACCTCCTCCGCCTCGATCGCGCGCGGGTCGAGCCCCGCCTCCAGACAGGCCTCGCGGAAGCCTGTCCACCGCTGGCCCACCACGCCCAGGCCCTGGTAGGGCGGCCCAGCGAACAGCATGTGCCGGTGCCCGGCGTCGGCCAGGCGCGCGCCGGCGAGGCGGCCGCCCGCGTGGTCGTCGCTGCGCACGCCGATCGCCCGCGGGTTCGCGGAGTAGCTGTCGATGGCGACGAGGGGTACGGCGTCGACCCGCAGGCGGTCGATCTGCTCGTCGGTGAACTCGACCAGCACCACGCCGTCGAGCGACCAGCCGCGCACGGTCTGCGCCACCTGGTCCTCGTGCTCGATGCCGCGCAGCAGCACGTGGTAGCCGCGGTGCCGCAGGTGGGTCTCCATGCCGCCGACCACGGCGACGGTGTGCGGGCTGACCAGCAGGCTGTTGTTCTCCCCCACCGGGACGAGCGCCGCCACGATGTGCGAGCTGTTCGCCGCGAGGCTCCGCGCCGGGATGTTCGGCACGTAGCCGAGCCGGGCGGCGATGCCCAGCACGCGCTCGATCGTCGCGGGCGAGACACGGGCGCGCTTGCCGTTCATGACGTTCGAGACGGTCATGACGCTGACGCCGGCCTCGTCCGCGATGTCGCTCAGTCGTGTGGTCACGCGAACCTCCCCCGTCGGCTTCCGGCTCCAGCCGCATCCTAGGTGGCCCTTGACCGGACGGTCGGCGTCCCCTTACCGTCGTCGCAAGTTTACCGCTAAACCTCACCGTCGGTAGACCTCGGTGCGCATCCCGGTCGAAGGAGATCTCATGCCGCGCAGAACTGACACACGCACTTTCCCCGCCTGGCGCAGACGCCTGGCCCTGCTGGCGGCGGTCGCCGTCGCCGGCTCCGCCCTCGTGGCCGCGACCGCGGTCCCGGCCGGCGCCGCGACCACCCGCTACCAGGCCGAGCAGGCCGCCCTGACCGGCGGCGCGGTCGTGGCCACCGACCACGCCGGCTACACGGGCTCCGGCTTCGTGGGCGGCTACACCGACGGCAACAAGGGCGCCGCGACCACGACGTTCACCGTGACGGCGTCCGCGTCGGGCCCGCACACGCTGGGCCTGCGCTACGCCAACGGCACCGGTTCGGCCAAGACGCTCACCCTCCTGGTGGACGGCGCCGCCCAGCAGGTCACCCTCCCGGCGACGGCGGGCTGGACCACCTGGGCGACCCAGAGCGCCGTCGTCACCCTGAGCGCCGGCAGCCACACGGTGGCCTACCGGTTCGGCAGCGCCGACTCGGGCAATGTGAACCTCGACAGCCTCGACGTCACGGACTCGGGCGGCTCCAGCGGAGCCGACTACGGCCCCGGGCCGACGTTCGAGGCGGAGGCAGCCACCCTGGCGGGCGGCGCCGTGACCGCCACGGACCACACCGGGTTCTCCGGCACCGGGTTCGTGGGCGGGTTCACCGACGGCAACACCGGATCGGCGTCGGTCACGTTCAAGGTGCAGGTCACGGCCGCCGGCGCGAAGGACCTGACGCTCCGGTACGCGAACGGCACCGGCTCCGCCCGCACGCTGTCGCTGTACGACGGCGGGACAAGGCTGACGCAGCTCTCCCTGCCCGCGACCGCGAGCTGGGACACCTGGGGCACCGTGACGCACACCGCGACGCTGACCGCGGGCAACCACGACCTGCGGCTGGCCTACGCCTCGGGCGACAACGGCAACGCGAACGTCGACAGGCTCGATGTCGCCGCGAACGTGCCGCCGCAGCCCGCCGGACCGGGCGAGGCCGAGAACGCCTACCGCTCCGGGAACGCCACCGTCGCGTCCGCCACCGGCGGCTTCACGGGTGCGGGGTACGTCGGCGGCTTCACGACGACGGGCGCGCGCGTGCTGCGCACGGTCCAGGCCGGATCGGCCGCCACGGCGACCGCGACGTTCCGGTTCGCGACGCCCGCGGGCGCGCGCACGCTCGACCTGCTGGTCAACGGCCGGGTCACCGGCCAGGTCGCCTTCCCCGCGGGCAGCGGCTGGCGCACGGTCACGGCGAGCGTGCCGGTCCGGGCCGGCGTCAACACGGTGGGCCTGCGGGCGGCGGGCTCGGGCGCCGACGTGCTGGTCGACAGCCTCACGGTCTCGGGCGAGACCGACCCGGCCGTGCGCGGCGCGTCGACGTCGTACCAGCAGTACGAGGCCGAGGCCGGGACGACGACGGGCACCAAGCTGACGCCGTCGCGCACCTACGGCACGGTGCAGGCGGAGTCGAGCGGTCGCAGCGCCGTCCGGCTGGACGCCGTCGGCGAGAAGGTGGACGTGACCCTCACCGCCCCGGCGAGCGGGCTGGTGCTGCGCTGCTCGATCCCCGACAACGCCGCGGGTACCGGCCAGACGTCGCCCCTGGCGGTCTACGCGAACGGGACCAAGCTCAAGGACGTGACGCTGACCTCGGCGCACTCCTGGCAGTACGGCGAGTACCCGTTCCACAACGACCCGGCGCTGGGTGCCGCCCACCGGTTCTACGACGAGCTGCGGTTCGAGATCCCCGAGCAGCCGGCCGGCACGGTCCTGACGCTGCAGAAGGACTCGGGCGCCGTGGCGCACGTCGACATCGACCTGGTGGAGGCCGAGCGGGTCGCTCCGGCGCTCACGGCGCCGTCGGGCGCGGTGTCGATCACGGCGCACGGCGCGACGTCGGGCGGTGGTGACGACACGGCGGCGATCACGGCGGCGGTGGCCGCTGCGAAGGCCGCGGGCGTGCCGGTCTGGATCCCGGCCGGCACCTTCCACGTCAACGACGCCGTCCGGGTCTCGGGTGTGTCCGTGCTCGGTGCCGGCCCCTGGCACTCGGTGATCGTGGGCACGGGCCGCGCGGGCGGCTTCTACGCGACCGGCGGCGGGGTGACCATCGCCGACGTCGCGATCTTCGGCTCCGCCACCGTGCGCGAGGACGCCGACGGTCAGGCCGCCATCGAGGGCGACTTCACGAGCGAGACCCTGCTGCAGAACATCTGGGTGCAGCACACCAAGGTGGGGCTGTGGGTGCGGCCGGGCTCGCGCGACCTGCTCGCGGTCGGGCTGCGCGTCCGTGACACGTACGCCGACGGCGTGAACCTGCGCTCCGGCGTGACCAACGCACAGGTGACCCAGTCGACGTTCCGCAACACGGGTGACGACGCGCTGGCCATGTGGTCGGACGGCGCGGCCGTGAGCGGCAGCGTGTTCTCGTTCAACACCGTCCAGGCGCCGGCCCTGGCCAACGGCCTGGCCGTGTACGGCGGCGGGGGCGGCAACCGGGTCGAGGACAACCTCGTGGCCGACACGGTCAACGCGGCCGCGGGCATCGCGGTCAGCACCCGGTTCGGCGTGCCGTTCACGGGCACCACCACGGTGGCCCGCAACACGCTGACCCGCACCGGCAGCCGCGAGCCCAACTGGCCGGCCGAGCTCGGCGCGCTGTGGGTCTACGCCGACGTGCACGCCATCGACGCGCCCATCGTGATCCGCGACATGACTATCCAGGACAGCACCTACGCGGGCGTGCTGATGTCGTGGCAGAAGTCGATCCAGCAGGTGAGCCTCGACCGGGTCGCGATCACCGGCTCGGGCACCTACGGCATCGAGCTGCACGCCGCGGGCAGCGCGACGTTCGCGAACACGACCGTGTCCGGGTCCGGGACCGCAGGGCTGCTGAACGACATGGGGTTCGTGCTCAACCGGCTCGGGGGCAACTCCGGGTTCTGAGATCGGCGCCGGTCGGCGCGGCGGGTCCTGAACCTGCCGTACCGGCCGCGCAGCGGTGCCGGCCCGGGCTCACCTCGTGTGGGCCCGGGTCTCTCCGGTCTCCGGGTCGCCCGTGCCGGCGTCAGCTCCGGCTGTCCCGGCGACGACGGTCCTGCCACGATGCAAGCCGATCGGCCGGCACACCATCCAGTAGGCTTGCCGCGAGGCAACAACACTGTCGTTGAGCGGGCCGGACATGGTCGGCGGGCGCGGCACAGCGGTTCGACGCGGACGCGAGGAGGCCACCGTGGGTCGACGCGAGGACGTCGCCCGCCTCGCCGGCGTCTCGGCACGCACGGTGTCCAACGTCGTGAGCGGCACCGTCAACGTCGCCCCCGGTACCCGCGAGCGCGTGCTCGCCGCCATCGAGGAGCTCGACTACCGGCCGAGCGAGATCGGCCGGATGCTGCGCTCCGGCCGCACCGGCATGGCCGCGCTCGTGGTGCCCGACCTCGACAACCCCTACTTCGCGGAGCTCGCCCGCAAGCTCATCGAGGCCGCCCGTGCCCACGGGTACACGCTCATGATCGAGCAGACCGACGGCGACCGGGACCGCGAGCGCGAGCTGCTCGCCCGCGCCGACACCAAGGCCGTGTTCGACGGGCTGATCGTGAGCCCGCTCGGCCTCACCGACGACGACCTGACCCGGTCCTCGCGCACGCAGCGGCCCGTGGTGCTGCTGGGCGAGGAGCCGCACCCTGGCTTCGACCACGTGCACATCGACAACTTCGTGGCGTCGCGCGACGCCGTCGGGCACCTGCTGGCCACCGGGCGACAGCGGGTGGTGGCCGTCGGAGCCCAGCGGGCGGAGGGGTCCTCCAGCTCCCTGCGCCTGGCCGGCTTCGAGGCCGCGATGGGCGCGGCACCCCACGCCTCCGCCGACGTCGCCTACGTCGACGCGTTCACCCGGCGCGGCGGGGCCGACGCCACCCGGGCGCTGCTGCGCGGGCGCACGCTGCCCGACGCCCTCTTCTGCTTCTCCGACCTGCTCGCCCTCGGCGCGCTGCGGGCGCTGCGCGAGGCAGGGATCTCCGTGCCCGAGCAGGTGGCCGTGGTCGGCTTCGACGACATCGAGGACGGCCGGTACGGCAACCCCAGCCTCACGACCATCTCGCCCGACAAGGAGGCCATCGCGCAGGCAGCCATGGACGCGCTGGTGCGACGGGTCGGCGGCGACGAGCGCGACGCGGTGCGCGTCATCGCACCGCACCGCCTGGTCGAGCGGGAGAGCACCGGGGCGAGCGGCGGCTAGTCACGCCCCGGCCGGCGCGGGCTCCTCCTCGCCAGGCACCGCGATCTCCGGAACACGGACGCTCGCGTCCAGCCGCAGTGCCGCGACCAGCTCGCGGTAGAGGTGGGCGATCGTCACCACGGCACCGGTGCTCGCGACGTCCCGGATCACTTCTGCCAGCGCCGCCGAGGTGAGCAACCAGGACCTGCCGCGGCACGTCGCGGCCGACCTCGCGGTGCAGTCGTTCCGGCGCGGCGTGGCGCCCTGACCCGAGCCCGGCCGAAGCGAGGCCCGGGTCAGCGCCCCAATCAGCGCGGCGCGTCCGACAGCGGGACGGCGGCGGGCCGCTCGCACCTGCTCTCGACGGCGACCGTCGTGCCGCTGTCGGCGGCCGCGAGCAGCGCGGTCATGATCTCCAGCACGTGGTAGGCGAGCTCGCCGTCGGCACGCGCTGGCACGCCCGGCGGCGTCGTCGCGAGATCCGCGACGCCGAAGCCGCGCCCCGCGTCCCGGTAGCCGGCGCTCGGCGGCAGGGTCTGCCAGGAGCCGCCGAGCTCGTGCAGCTCGACGTCGCCGTCGAACTGGTTGGGGTCGGGGACCACGAGCGAGCCGGCCTGGCCGTGGACCTCGATGTTCGAGGCCCGCGTCGCCACGGAGTCGAAGCTCATCACCAGGGTCGACAGCGCGCCCGAGACGTGCCGGAGCACCCCGGTCACGTGCGTGTGGACGTCCACCGGCACCGTCTCGCCCGCGCGCGGGCCGGACCCGATGGTGCGCGTGGCGCGCGTGTGGCTCGCGGCACCGACCACCGACTCGACCGGGCCGAGCAGCGTGACCAGCGCGGTCACGTAGTACGGGCCCATGTCCAGCAGCGGCCCGCCGCCGGGCTGGTAGTAGAAGTCGGGGTTGGGGTGCCAGCGCTCGTGGCCCGGCGTCGTCATGGTGGCGGTCGCGGCGACCGGAAGGCCGATCGCGCCGTCGTCGATGGCCTTGCGCGCCGTCTGCACGCCCGTGCCGAGCACGGTGTCCGGGGCGCAGCCCACCCGTACCCCGGCGGCCCGCGCGGCGTCGAGGACCGCGCGGGCCTCCGCCGGCGTGACCGCGAGCGGCTTCTCGCCGTACACGTGCTTGCCGCCCGCGATGGCCTGCAGGGCGATCTCGGCGTGGGCGGCGGGGATCGTGAGGTTGAGGACGAGGTCCACCTCGGGGTCCGTCGTCAGCTCCGCGACCGTCAGGGCGCGGACGCCCCGCTCGGCGGCGACGGTCTTGGCGCGGTCGGCGTCGAGGTCGGCGACGGCGACCAGGCGGACGGCGTCCAGGCGCTCGAACGTGGACAGGTACTGGCCGGCGATCGCCCCGACCCCGACGATCCCGACCCTCAGCGGCTGGCCCACAGGATTCCCCTCTCGATGACGGTACGGACGTTCGGGTCGTCGACGACGGCGAGCTCGTGGCCCGGCGTCGACACGAAGATGCGGCCCGCACCCCACTGGCGGGTCCAGATCGCGGGGCACGTGACCGGGCGGTGCCACGGGTCGAAGTCGCGCGCGGCGAGCGTCGTGGTCGCCAGCACATCGTTGTACTCGTCGGACAGAACCCAGTACTGCTCGGTCGTCAGCTCGAAGTCGGAGATCCCTGCGACGATCGGGTGGTCGGCGCGCTCGGGCACGATGTCGATCGTGTGCCGCAGGAAGTTGTCGGCGGCCTCCCCCGCCAGCTCCGCGCGCGGCGCCTTGGGCGGGTGGGTGGCGAACTGGCCGCCGATCAGCTGCAGGTAGTCGGAGCTGTTGCGGTAGGAGTCGGCGATACCGCCGTGCCACCCCGCCAGCCCTGTGCCGGCCGCCACCGCCGCGATCAGGCCGCTCAGCTCCGCGCTCTCGATCGTGCTCATGGTCACGGTCTGCACGATGACGTCGACGCCGGCCAGGTAGTCGGCGTCGGCGTACACCGCCGTCGAGTCCTCGACCCGGACCTCGTAGCCGCGCTCCGCCAGGAACGGGAGGAACGAGTCCGTGGTCTCGACGGGCTGGTGCCCGGTCCAGCCTCCGCGCACGACCAGTGCGCGCTTGGTTCTCGACGTCGTCGTCATAGGTGCTCCGCTCCAGAAAGTTGCGCAACTCGTGGCTCGATGAAGTGCCAGCGACCCTTTGATACACGAGGACTTTTGTCGGATCAACCCCCAAGAAGTTGCGCAACTTCTGCCGCCGTCGTTACGGTCGCCGCATGCCGAACCCTCGCCGCACCACGCTCGCGGACGTCGCGCAGGCGGCCGGGACGACGGTGCCCACGGTCTCCAAGGTGCTCAGCGGCCGCTCGGACGTCTCGGCCGGGACCCGCGACCGGGTCATGCGCATCGTCGCGGAGCTCGGGTACCGCGGCCGCTCCGGGCGAGACGCCGCGCCGCGCGGCGAGAGCTCGCTCGTCGACCTCGTGCTGAGCGGGATCGAGGGCACATGGGCCAACCGGGCGCTGAGCGGTGTGGAGCAGGCCGCCGAGGAGGCAGGTCTCGACGTCGTCGTCTCCGTCGCCCGGCCACCCGGCGACGCCTGGCTCACCCGCCTGCTCGCGCGGCGTCCGCGTGGCGCCGTGCTCGCCCTGGTCGACACCAGCGCCGAGCAGCTCGCGACGCTCGCCGCCGCCCGGGTGCCGATCGTGCTGCTGGACCCGGTGCGCCAGCCGCCCTCGTCCGTCGCGAGCGTCGGGGCGGCCAACTGGGCCGGCGGGCGGGCCGCCGCCGAGCACCTGCTGGCCCTGGGGCACCGGCGGTTCGGGATCCTGGCCGGGCAGCGCACCCACCTCTACAGCCAGGCCCGCATCGACGGGTTCCGCTCCGCCGTCACGCAGGCAGGGCTCGACCTGCCCGACGACCGCGTGGTGCACACCGACTGGCGGCGCGAGCGGGCGACGGAGCAGGCCGTGGGCCTGCTGCGCGGCGGGACGACGCCGACGGCGGTCTTCGCGTGCTCGGACACCATCGCGCTCGGGGCGTACGACGCCGCCGCCGCGCTCGGGCTGCGCATCCCCGAGGACGTCAGCGTGGTCGGCTTCGACGACCTGCCGGAGGCGCGCTGGCTCAGCCCCGCGCTGACCACGGTGCACCAGCCCATCGCCGAGATGGGCGGGGCCGCGCTGCGCATGCTGCTGCGGATCAGCGGCGACCCGCCGTGGGAGGCACCCCGCGAGGAGCTCGCCACGCGGCTCGTGGTCCGGGGGTCGACGACGGCGGTGGGCTGAGCGGCCCGGGCCTTCGGGGATCACGGCCGGCGCGGACCGCTCGACGGGCACAGGCCTCGGTCACAGGTCCGCAAGGTGTCCGGTCTTGGGGGTATGAGTCGATCCGTGACCTCCAGCGTCGCCCTCGGAACCCACACCATCGCCGTCCGGCACGAGAACGCCGTCATCGACCAGCGCTACCACGTCGCCGGTGCCGGCCCCGTGTGCGTCGTCCACCCGGGCGGACCCGGGATCGGCTGGGACTACCTGCGCATGCCGGAGCTGGAGCGGACCATGACCATGGTGTACATCGAGCCCGTCGGCACCGGGGCGTCGGGCCGGCTCGCCGACCCGCGCGGATACAACCTGGGCACGTACACGCACTTCCTGCACGCGGTGGTGGAGCACCTGGGGCTACCGCAGGTCATGGTGCTCGGACACTCCCACGGCGGGTTCGTGGCCCAGCGCTACGCGCTCGACCACCCCGACCGCGTGGCCGCGCTGGTCCTGTACGACACCTCCCCCGTGACCGGTGACGACTTCTGGCCGACGGCGGTCGCGAACATGGAACGGTTCGCGCAACGCCACCTCGTCGAGCACCCCGAGGTGGCCGGTTACGTCGCCGGACTGACGGGCCGCCCCGAGCCGTCCGACGACGAGGGCGCGACCGAGGTGCTGCGCAGGATCTCGCCGGCCTACTTCCACGACTACTGGGGCCACGAGTCCGCCTTCGCCGTCGGGCGCAACGCCCTGCGGATGTACGCCGCCCCGGCGTGGGGCGAGGGCCCCGCCTTCGACGTGCGGGCGGAGCTGCCCGCCATCACGGCACCCACGCTGGTGCTGGTCGGCGACGACGACTTCATCTGCGGTCCGCGCTGGGCCCGGATGATCCACGAGGCCGTGCCCCGCTCGCGGCTGGCCGTCCTCGACCGGACCGGGCACCTCGGCCACATCGAGAGCCCCGGCAAGCTCACCGCTGCGGTGACCGGGTTCCTCGCCACGGTGGCCCGGTAGCCTCCCCCGTCGTGTCAGACGTACAGGTCACTCGGGTGACCTGTAAGTCTGACACGAACGAACGGAGCGACCACCAGTCGCGGCGACCATCACTGCCCGACGCGCGATGGCTGGGTCTCACAAAGGACGTCCGACGCTCCGACCTCGCCTGGTCGGGCACAGCCCCCGAGGTGGGGTAGTATTTCCGTCGGCCCCAAGGGGCCAAACCGGTAGCCTTGAGCATGCTCAAGATCACCGCGGGCTGTGGCGCAGCTTGGTAGCGCACTTGACTGGGGGTCAAGGGGTCGCAGGTTCAAATCCTGTCAGCCCGACAGATCGCCCCTCACCTGTTCACGCAGGTGAGGGGCGTTTTTCGTTGTCTTGA
>NZ_JBFAKX010000017.1:0-104900 GCF_040655935.1 Promicromonospora sp. NPDC050262
CCGTCTCCGCCCCGGCAGCGACGGGTGCCCCGGCCACCCGCCCCGGGCCGCAGCCCACGATCGTGCTGGTGCACGGCGCCTGGGCCGATGCCTCGCCATCGGGCCCGGAACACAGCTCGTTCCGGGCCCGATGACTGGGTAGAAGCGCACCTCCGCACCCGCACCTCCGCAGCCGCACCTCCGCACCCGCACCTTCGGCCGACGGCGGCCAGCGGGCGGCAGGGGCGGCGGTCAGTGGTGGTGGTGCTCGGCCGTGGTCACCGGTGTCGCGCCCGGGCGGGTCCACTGGATGGCGGGCCGCCCGCCCGTCCAGCTGTTCCCGACGCCGTCCTCGTGGGTGCGCCAGAACCAGCCCGGGCCCTTGCCCTCCGGCCAGCCCTCGGGGGAGTCCTGCCACGACTCGATCCGGCCGCGCGCAGTCATGTCGAGCAGCGCGAGCGCGGGCATCGTGGCCTCCGCGCCGCGCCCCGTGACGGAGTTGGTCAGATAGACGCGGTCACCCTGTCGCAGGAAGCACACCCAGGTGCCGAACTCGCCGCCGCCCACGATCTCGTCCGCGCCGTCCTGCTCGGAGTAGTCCAGCACGGAGTACCAGTGCTCCGGGTACCCCATGAACTCGACGAACGGCGCGAGCTCCGCGTAGGGCGCCTCCGCGAACACCGCGAACGAGACGCCGCGCGCGGTCAGGTAGGCCGGGTCCTGCACCGCCCAGTAGGTCAGGGTGCAGCCCTCGCACTGGTTCTCGAACGGCTCGCCCGGGTGCCACATGTGCTTGTAGACGATCAGCTCCTCGCGGCCCGCGAACAGGTCCAGCAGCGTCGTGGGCCCGTCCCGTCCGACGACGACGGCGCCGGCGTCGACCTCCGTCATCGGCAGCCGGCGCCGGGCCGCCGCGATCGCATCGCCCTCGTGCGTGTGCGCCTTCTCCCGCACGAGCAGCTCGTCGCGCTCGGCCTGCCAGGCGGCCCGGTCGACGACGGGCGGCACGCCGGGGGAGTCGGGCCGGGCGCTCGCGGCGTCGTGTGCGGTGCCGTCCGGTGCGGGGTGGTGCTCCTGTGACGTGGTCATGTGCTCTCCTCGTGCGACGGTCCGGTCGGTACGCCGTTCGCAGGCGTCCCGAGGTACTGACGACCGGCTCTGCCGAAGTTCATCGGCCGGCACCTCACCACCACGACGAACGAGCCCGGCGGAACTCGACACCCAGGGCACGGTCGGCAGCCCGACCTTGTCGGGCAGACTGCCGGCTAGCGCAGCGCCGCCGAGACGATCTCCAGGGCCTCGGCCCGGCTGATCCCGAGCGCGCGGGCCGTCTCCGCGTACTGCGCGGCGGCGTCCTGGGCCAGGGCGAGGCGCTGGTTCCCGGCCGCGCTGACGAACGTCCCGGCCCGGCCGCGGGTCTCGACCAGCCCGGCCGCCTCCAGCTCGCGGTACGCGCGGGCCACGGTGTTGACGGCGATCCCCAGGTCGGCGGCCAGGGCCCGTACGGTCGGGAGCCGGGCGCCGACGGGCAGGGTCCGGTCCGCCATCTGCTGGGCGAGCGTGGTGCGCACCTGCTCGTACGGCGGGACGGAGGACTCGGCGTCGATGCTGATCACGCTCGCCACAGTACAAGCGCGGCACGCCCGGGACCGGCTGGGCGCGGCCCACACGACGCGGTCCCGCCCGGTCGCGCCGGCCCCGTCACACCACGCAGAGCTCGTTGCCCTCCGGGTCGCGCACCGTGACGTGGTCCAGGCCCGCCGGCCCGGGGACCTCCCACGCGATCGTGCCGCCTGCCGCGACCAGCTCGGCGACCTTGGCGCGGATGCGCTCCTCGCGTACGGGGGGCGGGGCGTCCCGTCCGCCCGAGACCTGCAGGTCCACGTGCACGCGGTTCTTGACCGTCTTGGGCTCGGGCACCCTGAGGAACGCCACGGACGGCAGCCGGCCCTCGGGGTCGGCGAGGTAGGCGACGTCGTGCCATTCCTCCTCGGGCACGCCCTGGGCGGCCAGCCAGTCCTCCCACGAGCCCCAGCCCGCGGGCGGCGGCCGCTCGGCGTAGCCGAGCGCGAGCATCCAGAACGGGGCGACCGCGCTGACGTCGGCGCAGTCGATCGTGAGGGACCAGGCGGTGGTCATACCCGCACGCTAAGGGGTCGCCCCGCCTCGCGCACGGTGGTAGACATGACCGACATATACGGAACATGGCGCGAGGGGGAACCGTGGCTGAGACGTACGAGATCAAGGGTGAGGGCGGCGTCGTGCTGGAGGTGCTCGGGCCCGACGACCAGCCGCAGGGCGAGGTGACCGAGCCCTGGGCGGCCCCGGAACCCACCGAGGCACCCGAGACCCCTGAGGCGCCCGGGACCCCCGAACCCACGACCGCCCCCGCACCGCCCGAGCCGTACGTCGAGCCCACCGCCACGGTGAACATCGCGACCCGGGCCTCCTGGGGCGCCCGCTACCCCGACGGCGACCTGACGCTGACCGGCCCCGCCGTCGAGGTGTGGGTGCACCACTCGGTCACGGCGCAGCTCTCCCCGGACGCGAGCGTGGCCGCCGAGGCCGAGCAGATGCGGGCGCTGGAGAGCGTGGGCCAGACCCGGTTCGGCACCGGCATCTCCTACAACGTGGTCGTCTTCCCCTCCGGCCGGGCCTACCAGGGCGTGAGCTGGAACCGGCGCGGCACCCACACCGGCGGGCGCAACAGCACCTCCCGCTCCATCTGCTTCGCCGGCAACTACGAGACCAACAACCCCACCGCCGCCCAGATCTCCACCGCCGCGGCCATCTACGGCGCCGGCAAGGGCCGCTGGTGGACCCAGGGCGCGCCGCTCGGCGGCCACCGCGACGTCTCGCAGACCGCCTGCCCCGGGCGGAACCTGTACGCGCGCCTCGACGACATCCGCGCCGGCGAGGGTTCCACCCCGCCCAGCCCGGGGGAGCCCGGCGGCCTGACCGTCGACGGCTTCTGGGGCTCGTCCACCACCCGCCGCCTTCAGCAGGAGCTCGGCACCACGGTCGACGGCGTCGTCTCGTCCCAGAGCATCGCCTGGCGCGACGTCAACCCCGGCCTGACCACCGGCTGGCGCTGGGTCACCGACGCCCAGGGCTCCCGTGTGATCGCCGCCCTGCAGCGCAAGATCGGCATGCCCGCGGACCAGCGTGACGGGAAGATCGGCCCGCAGACCATCCGCGCACTCCAGCGCTACCTCGGCACCCCGGTCGACGGCGTCATCTCCCGCGAGTCCCGCGCCGTCATGGCCCTGCAGCGGCGCCTCAACCAGGGCCGCGTCTGACGGCGCCCGGCTGGCCCGCCTTCGTCCGACGACGGCGGGGTCCGACCCGCACCGCAGGTCACCGACCCCGCCCGCGCGATCGCGGCTAGTCTCGCGTCCATGACCGACGCCGCCCAGCGCCCCGCACCCGACCAGCCCGCCGGCCGCCCCGCGCCCGACCCGATCCCCCTCGGCACCGCACCCCGGCCCGCCCTCGGCGCCGACCTGGAGGCCCGGATCCGCGCGACGCTCGCGGACGAGATCGGCGGCCAGGCCCTGGGGCTGGACCGCGCGCCGATCACCGCGGAGCTCGACGGCGCGGACATCGCGTCCGCCGTCATCGACCTGTCGGGCGTCGTCGTGCGCCTGCCGGAGGCCCCGGCCCAGCCCGTCCACAACGGCCTGCCCGGCCACCCCGCCCAGCCCGCGTCCGCCGCGAGGCGCTGGCACCCCGAGGTGGTCGGCCACGAGCCCGGGACACTGCGCCATCTGCGCGTCGACGCGCACCAGCTCGTCGTGGTGGACCTGCCCGTGGACATCACCGCGGAGCTGACGAACCTGCGGTTCGACTGGGTCGAGGGGGCCGACGGCCGTGTCGGCATCCAGCCCGTCGAGCCCAGCGCCGACCACCCGGTCTCCGGCCACGCCCGGGTCGCCGTCGACAAGGCGGGCCTGGTCACGACGGCGCGCGGGGTGCTCACGGTCGTCCTGCTGCAGCAGGGCATCACGCTGACCGGGCTGGACCTCGACGTGGTCTCGCGGGGTCCGCGGGCGGCGACGCTCCGGGTCGACGCCGCGATCAAGAAGGGCGTGTTCCTCTCGGCGCGGGTGCAGGCCACGGCGTCGGTCAGCATCGACGAGAACATGGTGCTCGCCGTGCGCGACGTGCAGCTCGGCAGCGGCAACCCGCTGGTCGCTGCGCTGCTCGGGACGATCCGCGGCAAGGTCGAGGCCGCCACCAGCCGGGACATCGACCTCGCCGAGAAGCTGCCGGACGGCGTCCGCCTGGCCGACGTCCGCCTGGACGTGGACCGCGAGATCGTGGCCAGCGCCCGCCTCGCCTGAGCCCGAGGCGGAACCGCAGGCTCAGGCGACAACGAGCGGGGCGTAGCGGCCCCAGACCGTCGCGCCGCCCCGGCCGGGGTACGTTGGGCGCATGTCCGTCAGCGCTCAGACCGGCCCGTCCACCAGGACGAAAGCCACCGCCGGCACCGGAACCGCCCGCACCCGCGCCGCCGGCACCGCGGCGACGACGGGTCAGCGCGGCGGCTACGCCAAGGGTCGCGCGACGCAGCAGGAGATCATCCGCACGGCGATCCTCGTGTTCGCCGACGTCGGCTTCCACGGCGCCTCCCTGCGGGACATCGCGGCCCGGGTGGGCATCTCCCACCCGGGCCTGCTGCACCACTTCCCCAACAAGGCCGCCCTGCTGGAGGCCGTGCTGGAGTACCGCGACGCGGTGGACGAGCAGTCCTTCCAGGAGGACGTCGAGCGCGGCTCCGACTACTTCGAGGCCCTGCTGAACGTCGTGGAGCGCAACCGCCTGCGCCGGCCGCTCGTCGAGTTGTTCGCCGGCCTGTCCACCGAGGCGACGTCGCCCGACCATCCCGCGCACGACTACTTCCAGCGCAGGTACGCCCGCGTGCTGGGCGAGCAGTCCCAGCTCCTGCGGGAGCGGGCCGCACGCGGCGGCCTCGCTCCCGGCGTGGACCCGGACCAGGCGGCGCGCACCGTGGTGGCGCTCATGGACGGCCTGCAGATCCAGTGGCTGCTGTCCCTCGAACGGCCGGGGGCGCAGCGCGTGGACATGGCCGCCGACCTGCGCGGCTACCTGGATCTCATCCTGCGCTAGCCGTTGGCCTCCGCGAGCAGCGCCGTCAGGCCGTCCCGGTCGAACCCGCCCATGCCGAAGTCGGCCACGACGGTCAGCGGCATGTCGCCGATCATCCCGAGCATGTCCTCGGCGACGGCTCCGCCGTGCACCAGGGCCTGGATGTGCGGCCCGACGACGGGGTGCGCCATCGCCTCGGCCACCGTGGACAGCGGCTCCAGCGGCAGGCGCACGTCCTCGCCGTCGACGACGACGGTGGCCGAGCCGCGCAGGTCGCGCGACGACGCGCCCACGGAGACGACGAACTCGCCGCCCTCGACCACCCAGCGGCGCAGCACGGGGTGCCAGTAGGCCAGGTCGCGGCCCGTGAGATCGAGGGTGAGCTCGCGCGACTCGCCCGGCGCCAGGCCGACCTTCGCGAACGCCTTGAGCTCGCGCTCCGGGCGCTGCACCTGGGCCGCGGGGTCGCCCACGTACACCTGCACGACCTCGGCGCCGGTCCGGTCGCCCGTGTTGGTGACGGTCACCCGCACGCGCACCGCGGCGTCGTCGTCCGCCGCCGTCGCGTCGGGGCGCAGCACCTCGGCGGCGACGCCGTCGTAGGCGAAGGTGGTGTACGACAGGCCGTGGCCGAACGGGTAGGCGACGTCCGCCTGCCGCGCGTCGTACCAGCGGTATCCCACCAGCAGGCCCTCGCCGTAGCGGACGTGTCCCAGCTCGCCGGGGAAGTTGCCGTAGGACGGGTTGTCCGCCAGGCGCAGGGGGATGGTCTCGGCCAGGCGCCCGGCCGGGTTCACCGCCCCGAGCAGCACGTCGACGACGGCGGAGCCACCGGCCTGGCCGCCCAGCCAGCCCTCGACCACGGCCGGGGCGAGGTGCCGCCACGACGCGACCGAGACGGCCGAGCCGTTCGCCAGCACCACCACGACCCGCGGGTTGATCGCGGCCACGGCCTCCAGCACCGCGACCTGCTCCGCGGGCAGGTCCATGTGGGCGCGGTCGAAGCCCTCCGACTCGTAGGAGGCGGGCAGCCCCAGGAACACCAGCACCGTACCGGCGGCGCGGGCCACCTCGACGGCCTCGGCCAGCAGGGCCGCCGCGTCCGTGCCCGAGCCGGCGTCGGCGCCGTCGACCGTGTAGCCCGCGGCGAACGGCACCTCGGCGCCCGTGGCGGAGCGCAGCGCGGACAGCGCGTCGTCGAGCCGCGTGGGGTTGACCTGCGAGGATCCGGCGCCCTGGTAGCGCGGCGTGCGGGCCAGCTCGCCGATCACGGCGACGCCGTCGACCCCGGCGAAGGGCAGCAGCGGCACCCCGGCCGGGCCGTCACCCGAACCGCCGGCGGGGACGGCGTCGTTCTTCAGCAGCACCGTGCCCGCGGCCGCGGCCTCGCGGGCCAGGGCGTGGTGGGCATCGACGTCGAAGACCTCGCCGGAGGCAGCCGCGGCGTCGAGCGCCGGAAGCGAGCGCGTCACCAGCCGCAGCACGCGGCGGGCCGCGACGTCGACCACGGCCTCGTCGAGCGTGCCGGCGCGCACCGCGGCGACCACCTCGGCGTCGGTCCGGCCGCCCGAGGCGGGCATCTCCAGGTCGAGCCCGGCCGCGACGGCGGCGACCCGGTCGCGCACCGCGCCCCAGTCGGACACGACGAGCCCCTCGAAGCCCCACTCGTCGCGCAGCACCTCGGTGAGCAGCCAGTGGTTCTGCGACGCGTAGACGTCGTTGATCTTGTTGTACGAGCACATCACGGTCCACGGCTGTGCCCGCTTGACCACGCGCTCGAACCCGGGCAGGTAGATCTCGCGCAGGGTGCGCTCATCGACGTCGGCCGAGACGCGCATGCGGTCGGCCTCCTGGTTGTTGGCCGCGAAGTGCTTCAGGGACGTGCCGACGCCCTGGGACTGGATGCCGTCCACGAGCGCGGCGCCGAGCTCGCCCGAGATCACCGGGTCCTCGGAGAGATACTCGAAGTTGCGGCCGTTCAGCGGCGAGCGCTTGATGTTGATGCCGGGGCCCAGCAGCACGGCGACGTCGTTGGCGCGGGTCTCGCGGCCCAGCGCCTCGCCCACGCGGCGCAGCAGCTCGGGGTCCCAGGTGGAGCCGAGCGTGGCCGCGGGCGGGAAGCAGGTGGCGGGCACGGAGGTGCCGAGCCCCAGGTGGTCGGGGGACTCGGCCTGCTTGCGCAGCCCGTGCGGGCCGTCGGTGACCATGACGCCGGGTACGGCGACCTCCGGGCGGTCGACCGGCTGCGTGGTCCAGAAGTCCAGGCCCGACAGCAGCGACGCCTTCTCCTCGAGCGTGAGGGCGGCGAGCACGCGTTCGACGTCGAACGCGCGTCCCGAACCCGGGCCCGTGGTGCCCGGAACTGCCGCTGCCGGGGCCTCGGTGGTCTCCTCGATGGTCATGGGTGCGCTCCTTAGCCTGGTCTGTTGCGTAGCAAACCTACCGAGTGGTAGAAATTCAAAAACTACCACCTGGTAGGCCGACGTCGACAACGGTCCGCCAGGGCCCGACCAGCCGGGGCAGTGCTGCCCCACTCAGGAGAGACCATGGCAACCCTCGACTCGCCTCCCGCGCCGCAGGACCCGGCGGCCGCGGCACCACGCTCGGCCCAGCCCTCGGACCAGGAACCGGCGCGGCGCCGGGAAGGCGGCACCGGCCTCGTCCTCGCCTACGTGGCCGCGTTCTTCGCGCTGTACGTGGCGCTCCTGACCCCGGTCATCAGCACCCTGGCGCTGCGGGTCAGCGCCCTGTCCACCCCGGAGTCGCGCGCGGCCGACCTGGCCCTGGTGACCGGTGTGGGCGCGTTCTTCGCGTTCGTGGCGAACCCGCTCGCGGGCGCCCTGTCCGACCGCACCACCTCCCGCCTCGGCATGCGCCGCCCCTGGCTGCTGTGGGGCGTGCTGCTCGGCTCCGTCGGCATCGCGATCATCGCGGTCGCGCCGAACATCGCGGTGGTCGCCATCGGCTGGGCGATCGCGCAGACGGCGTTCAACGGCACGCAGGCCGCCCTGCAGGCCCTGCTGCCGGACCAGGTCTCCGAGCGCCTGCGGGCCCGCGTCTCCGGCTGGCTCGGCATCGCGCAGAACCTCGCGCCGCTGGCCGGGATCGGTATCGCGGCCTGGCTGACGGCGGCCGGCGCGGGCTCGGCCTGGCTGTTCCTGCTGCCCACGGCGCTGGCGATCGTCGGCGTGCTCGCGCTGGTCGCCGTCCTGCGGGACCGCCGCCTGGACCCGGCCGACGTCGAGCCGTTCCACCTGGGCCGCTTCCTCGGGGGCTTCTGGGTCTCGCCGCGCAAGCACCCCGACTTCGGCTGGGCCTTCGCCGGGCGCTTCCTGCTGCTGTTCGGCTTCGCGCTCTACAACAGCTACCAGGTGTACTTCCTGCAGGACCGGTTCGGCATGGACGAGCCGACGGCGCTGGGCTGGCAGCTGCGCCTGATGGTGCTCCAGGCGGCCGTGCTGCTGCTGGCGGGCGCCGCGGGCGGTGCGCTGTCGGACCGCACCGGCCGCCGCAAGGTGTTCGTCGTCGTCTCCACCGTGCTCGCGGGCGCGGGCCTGCTCGTCTTCGCGTTCGCCGGCGCGCCCGGTCACCTGTACCTCGGTGCCGCGCTGTTCGGCGCGGGCCTGGGTGCGTACTTCGCCGTCGACCTGGCACTCGTGACCGACGTGCTGCCCAACCGCGAGACCGAGGCCGCGAAGAACATGGGCGTGTTCAACATCGCCAACGCCCTGCCGCAGTCGCTCGCGCCGGCCCTCGCGCCCGCACTCCTGGCGATCGGCCCGGCCTCCGGGGCGGGCGGCAACTACACCTCGCTGTTCCTGGTGGGCGCGCTGGTGGCCGTCGTCGGCGCCGTGAGCACCATGTTCATCCGGGGTGCGCGATGACGGCCACCGACGCGACCCGCGACGCGGCCCGCGGGGCACCGCACCCGGCGGTGCCGTACCGCGACCCCGCGCTGCCCGTCGCCGAGCGCGTCGCCGACCTGCTGGGTCGGATGATCCTGGCCGAGAAGGCCGGGCAGATGTTCCAGACCATGGTCGAGGTGGGTCCCGGCGGGACGCTCGCCGACGAGCCGTCCGACCACGGCATGCCCGGCACCTCCGACCTGGTGCTGGACCGGCACCTGACGCACCTCAACGTGCTCGCCGCGCCGCCCACGGCCCGCGAGTTCGCCGCCTGGCACAACCGGCTCCAGCGCCTGGCCGCCGGCACCCGGCTGGGCATCCCGGTGACCATCGCCTCCGACCCGCGGCACGGCTTCACGGACAACCCGGGCGCGGCCCTGCTGTCGGGGCCGTTCTCGCAGTGGCCCGAGACGCTGGGCCTGGCCGCGACCCGCGACGAGCGGCTGGTCGAGGAGCACGGCGACGCCGCGCGCCGGGAGTACCTCGCCGTCGGCATCCGCACGGCGCTGCACCCGCAGGTGGACCTCGTGACCGAGCCCCGCTGGGCGCGCGGCGGGGGCACCTTCGGCGAGGACGCCGACCTCACCGGACGGCTGGGCGCCGCCTACGTGCGCGGCCTCCAGGCCGGCGGTGACGTCGCCCGGGCCGCCGGGCTGGACGGCGCGTTCGGCCGGGACAGCGTGTCCACGATGACCAAGCACTTCCCGGGCGGCGGCCCGCAGCTCGACGGCGAGGACCCGCACTTCGCCTACGGCCGCGAGCAGGTCTACCCGGGCGGGCGGTTCGACCTGCACCTGGAGCCGTTCAAGGCGCTGCTCGCCGCCGGCACGCGGCAGATGATGCCGTACTACGGCATGCCCGTGGGGCTGCGCGCCGACCTCGGCTCCGGTCCGGAGGACGTGGAGCAGGTCGGGTTCGGCTTCAACCGCGGCGTGCTGACGCGGCTGTTGCGCGAGCACCTCGGGTTCGACGGCATCATCTGCACCGACTGGGGCCTGGTGACCGACGCCCGGATGTTCGGCCTCCCGTTCCCCGCCCGCGCCTGGGGCGTGGAGCACCTGAGCCTGCTGGACCGCGTGGCGAAGATCCTCGACGCCGGTGCCGACCAGCTCGGCGGCGAGGCGTGCCCGGAGCACGTCGTGGAGCTCGTGGAGTCGGGACGGGTCGCCGAGGAGCGGATCGACGCGTCGGTGCGGCGCCTGCTGGCCGAGAAGTTCGAGCTCGGTCTGTTCGACGAGCGCCGGTACGTCGACGAGGACGCCGCCGCCGTCGTCGTCGGGAGTGCGGACCTGGTCGCCGCCGGGCGGCGGGCGCAGTCCCGGTCGGTGACGGTGCTGCAGAACGCGGGCGGCGGTGCCGGCGGCGTCGGCGGGGGAGCGGGCGGCGCGGCACGCCTGCCGCTCGCGCCCGGCCTGCGCCTGTATGCCGAGGGTGTGCCCGACGGCGAGGTGGCCGGGTTCCGGCGCGTGGCCTCGCCCGCCGAGGCCGACGTGGCGCTGCTGCGCCTCGACCCGCCGTTCGAGGTGCGAGGCCCGGGCTTCGAGAGCTTCTTCCACGCGGGGTCGCTCGAGCTCGCCGACGACGTCGTGGCCCACGTCGCCGAGGTCGCCGCGGCCGTGCCGACCGTGGTGGACGTGCACCTGGACCGCCCGGCGGTCCTGACGCCGCTGGTGGCGCTGCCGGGCACGACCACGCTCGTCGTCACGTTCGGCGTGGGCACCCCCGCGCTGCTCGACGCGCTCACCGGGGCGGTCCCACCCGAGGGCCGGCTGCCGTTCGACCTGCCCCGGTCGACCGCGGCGGTCGAGGAGTCCCGCTCGGACGTCCCGTTCGACACGGCGGACCCGTTGTTCCGCTTCGGCGACGGCGAGTCGCTCCCCGTGGGGGACGACGTCGCGGCCTGACCCGCCGTCTGCCGGTGACCTCACCCTCAACCCGAGGTTGAGACAGCGCGAACCTTCAACCTCGACTTGAACCTGAGTGCGCCGCCGTCCGCCCCCGGTGTTGACCACAGCAGTTCCTGCCACGAGAGGCGATCTCCCGGCAGGAACTGCTGTGGTCAACGCCAGGGGGAGCGGGTTCAGGTCAGAAAGGGTTCGTGACGTACGTGCGGTTCAGTGGTTCAGGGATGCGGAAGTAGTTCGCCGACAGGCCCGCCGGGTCCGTCGCCAGGGCGCCGCGGCCCGGGACGTCGTTGCCGTCGTCCCAGCCCCACGGGGCGTTCGCGGAGTTCTGGGTGCAGGAGATGCCGCCGTCGCCGCAGCTGCCCGACGCGTCGCCCGCGAAGGTGCCCGCGCTCGCGAAGAGCTGGGTGTTGTTCCGCTGCGCCCACAGGCCGCCGGGTGCGTGGACGTCCACGAGGCGGTAGGACACGTCCCGGTCGTCCGGGTGCTCGGGCACCTCGGCGCGGCCGGCCGGGTAGTAGATGACGCCGTCGCCCTTGATGTCGTACCCGGGGCGCGCCTTGAGGCCGTGGCCCTTGGCCTCCTGGGCCGTGACCGGGTGGGCCAGGCCGTCGTGCGGGCTGGTCGCGAGCTGCAGCGTGCCGTCGATCGTCTCGGCGCCCGCGCCCCAGGTGCTGCCCTGCGGGGTGTACGAGTAGAAGTCGGTGTGCGCCACGGTGACGGCGCCGCGCAGCACGCCGTAGGTCGAGCCGTCCTTCTGCACGGCGACCATCACGCCCTCGGCGTCGTTCTCGTGCTCCGTGTCGAAGATCGAGTCCGACCAGTCCCGCGGGTGGAAGAACATGTAGGTGACGAACCAGTGGGTCGACGTCTCCATGACCGAGTAGTAGGCGGTGGCCGCCAGCGGGTAGCTGCCCGTGTTCTCCCAGTTGTTGCGCGCGTTCAGGTCGCCGTCGAAGTCGTACGCCGCGAGGTAGTCCGATCGGCCGCCCAGGGCGTTGGTCCCGGTCTGGTCGACGTCCTGGTAGTGGATCGGCGCCCAGCGCTGAGCCAGGTCGGCGTTGCTCACGGCTGAGACCTCGGCGTTGCTCGCGGCCGTCGGCCCCGCGGCGGCGGAGCCCGCCGCCGCGATCCCCAGGGCGACCACGGCCGCCGTCGCGCCGGCGGCCAGTGTGAGTGTTCGTGCAGGTCCAGGCATCTGTGTCCCTCGTCCCGGTCGGTGTGACAGGTGGGTGTTCGAGGGAAGACTTCACCCCACGCGTTGCCGTAGGGCAACCGTGACATGGCAGTTCGATGACCAGTGCTAGCCCAGCAGGTCGTCCGCCAGCAGGTCCTGCGCCAGACGGGCGGCCTGCCGGCGCAGGTCCGGCACCGACGTGCACTCCCACTCCAGCCCGCGGCGGGCCAGGCCCATGGCGCGCAGCCGCGGGTGGCCGACGCCGGCGACGTCGACCAGCGCGGCGCCCGGCGTCAGGTCGAGGCCCGTGCCGAGCCGGTGGGGGCGCATCACGCCGCGCGCGACCAGCGCGTCCACCAGGGGGTTCCAGCCGGGCGAGGTCAGGGCCGGGAGCCCCGTGGCGCCGACCACGAGGTCGAACGCGGACGTGTCCGGGCCGGCCCCGCCCGAGCCCGGCCCGCCCAGCACCGCCTCGACCGTGGAGACGGTGAGCACGCCGTCGGCGAGCAGCTCGTCCACGTGGATGCGCATCGCGTGCGACATGCGGTGCCGCACGTTCTCCCACGAGCGCGCGTGCTCGCGCTGGAACGCCGCCTGCTCGTCGGCCGTCAGCCGGGACCAGACGGGGTTGACCTGCGGGCGGACGGCGTCGATCACCGCGCGCCAGTCGCGGCCGGCCGCGCGCTCCGCGGCCACGTGCCGCCGCACCGTGTCGAGGGCCGCGTCGAGCGTGCCGGTCGGCGTGAGGGTGCCCGTGAGCGTGCTGCCGAGTTCGTCGCCCGGCCTGCCGCCAGGCCTGCTGCCGTACGTGGCGCTGGGCGTGGCGCCGGGCTCGCCCGCAAGGTCGACCTCCACGGCCGGCGGCAGCGGGTCGGCGGCGTGCGCCGCGGGCAGGGCACCGCCCCGGGAGACGGCGGTGAACGTCGCGCCCGGCAGCAGCGGGTGCAGGTGCGCGACGACGTCGAGCGTGGTCAGGCCCGTGCCCACCACCAGTACCCGGCGCGCGCCCGCGGCCTGGTCGTCGAGGTCCGGCGACCAGGGGTCCGCGACGTACCGCTCGCCCCACGGCTCGTACTCGGGCAGCCGCGCCGGCGGCGGGGTGCCGAGGGCGAGGACGGCGGCGTCGGCGCGCAGGGTGCCGCCGTCGGCGAGGGTGAGCGTGACGCCCGGCTCGGGACCGTCCACGACGTCCACGACCGTGCCCCGCACGTGCTCGACCGCGGACCCGTCGGGCACGGGCACCGACCCGAGCAGCTCGGTGAGGTAGCGGCCGAAGTCGGCGCGCTGCAGGAATGTGCCTGGCTCGGCGGCGACGCCGGCGGAGGCGCACCAGCGCAGCAGGTGCTCCGGATCGTCGTCGTAGGCGCTGAGCCGCGCGACCACGGCGTTGAGGGTGTGCCGGGGGTCGGTGGTCCGGTAGGGGAGGCCGCGGCCGGGTGTCTCCGCGGGGTCGACCAGGAGGACCCGGACCTGCCGGTCCGGTCCGTGCGACGCGGCCGCACGCACGAGGTGGGCCGAGAGGATGACGCCGGCGGCCCCGCCGCCGACGACGGCGATGGTCCGCTGCATGGCCCGAGGATAACGGTTGCGACCAGGGCCGATGTATTACCGCGCATCGGACATGAGGTACATTCCGGCTAAAAGACGTGGCGCGCGCCTCTGTCGCGCACAGAACCTGGGGAGCCATGACAGTCACGACGTCCACCCAGTCGGAGCGCCTGACCGACCTGGCCGGCCTGGCCGGCCTCACGCCGCTCAGCGAGACCACGAGCGGCCCCGACCCTGCCGCGGTGTACGAGGCGCTGCGTGCCCGCTGGGGGAACGTGGCCCCCGTGCTCCTGGAGCCGGGCGTGCCGGCCTGGCTCGTGCTGGGGCACCGGGAGCTGGTCACGGTGCTGCGCAACGAGGGCCTGTACTCGCGCGACGCGCGCAACTGGGGCCTGTTCGCGGACGGCACCGTCGGCCCGGGCAGCGGCGTCGGCGGGATCCTGGCCCCGCGGGACGGCATCTACTACGTGGACGGCGCGCGGCACCGGCATCTGCGCCGGCTGGTCGACGACGCGTTCGAGAGCGTGGACGAGCACCGCCTCGCGGCGACCGTCGAGTACTGGTGCGGCCTCGCGCTGGACCGCGTGCTGGCCGCGGGCGAGGCCGACCTCGTCGCCGACTACGCGCGCGCCGTCCCGCTGCTGGTCATGTCCACGATGTTCGGCCTCGACCCGGAGCAGGCCCGCGCGATGCTCGGGCACGCGCGCAAGGTCTTCCAGGCCAAGGGGGCGGCCGGTGTCGAGTCGCTCAACGCGCAGCGCGCGCTGATCTCGGACCTGATCGCCGACCGCCGCGCGGCGCCGTCGGACGACCTGACCTCGGCGATCCTGCGGCACCCGAGCGCGCCCACCGACCTGGACGCACAGAGCGCGGTGTCCGCCACGCTCATCCTGGGCAGCGAGTTCGAGGTCGGGTGGATCACGCAGGCGCTGCGCCTGCGGCTCACCGACCCGCGGTTCGACGGGCGCTCGGGCGGCCGGCTCTCCGCGCCGGACACGCTGGAGGCCGTGCTCGGCTCCACGCCGCCGGCCCCGAACGCGGCGCCGCGCTTCGCCCTGGCCGACACGACGCTCGGCGACCGCGCGATCGCGGCCGGCGACGCCGTGGTGCCCGGCATCCTGGGCGCGAGCGCCGAGTCCCGGGGGACCGGCGACGACATCTGGCTCGAGTCGGGCAACCTCTCCTACCTCACGTGGGGCGCCGGCCCGCACGCGTGCCCGGCGCGCCGCCCCGCGACGCTGATCGCCCAGATCACGGTCGAGGCCGCGCTGCGCCGCCTCGGCGGGGTCGCGCTGACCGTGCCGCCGGAGGCGCTGCGCTCGGCCGGGACGCTCTTCTCGTCCGCGCCGCGGGAGCTGCCGGTGCGGTTCGAGGTGCCCAGGCCGGCCAGGCCAGCCAGGCCGGTCAGGCCGGAGCGCTGATCGCGAGCATCTCCGGCACGACCACGGCCCAGGCGGTCCGCGGCGGGTACTGGTGCCCCACGCCGGGCAGCAGCACGAGCCGCGCGCCGTCGATCGCGGCGGCCAGCGCCGCGCCGTGCTCGGGCGGGAACAGCGGGTCGGCGTCGCCGTGCAGCACCAGGGTGGGCACGGAGACGTCGGCGAGCGTGCCGTGCAAGGGGCTGCTCCCGACCAGGAAGTGGTTGGCCGCGGCCGCCGGGTCGATCGACCGGCGCACGATGCTGCGCGCGGTGGCCAGCGTGTCCGTCTCGTCGTAACCCGGCCCGGCGAACGCCCGCTCCGCCGCGACGATCGAGCGGACGACGTCGTCCGGGTCGCTCCAGTCGGGGTCCGGCGGCGGGGAGTGGAACTGGGCGGCCGCCTCCGGCGTGGGGCCGGGCAGGTCCGGCCCGCCGGGGTCGCGGACGACCGGGCTCGTCGACATCAGCGTGAGCGACGCGACCCGGTGCGGGTGCTCGATCGCCGTCTGCTGCGCGATGCCGCCGCCCATCGACACCCCGGCCAGGTGCGCGCGGCCGATCCCGAGCGCGTCGAGCAGCCGCACCGGATCCAGCGCCAGGTCGTCCCCGGTGTACGACGGCGCCCCGGGCGGGTCGGTCCGGGAACGTCCGGTGTCGCGGTGGTCGTAGCGGATGACGTACCGGCCGGTCGGGCCGTCGGTCGTGCTGCCGGGCTGGCTCTCGGTCGTGCTGCCCGGGGGGCCGCCGTCGGCCAGGGCCTGGCAGAAGTCCTCGTGCCACCAGTCCATGGGGCCCCCGATGCCGCCGATCAGGAGGATGGTCGGGTCGGCAGGATCGCCGAAGGTCTCGGCGCACAGCGATGCGCCCGGTACGTCGACAAGGGTCTCTGTCATGAGGTTGTGACGACCGGGCGGTTGCCAGCTCATCGGTCCGGGGTCGCCGAGCCGTGGCGGGGCTGTGTCAGAACCCTGGGGGTCAGCACCCGCCGTCGTCAGGACCCGCCGTCGTCAGAGCCCGACCACCAGCGCGACCACGGCGAGCACCGCCGCCACGCCCGCGCCGGCCCAGGCGACGAGCACCTGCCGCCGGGTGCGCGCCCCGGCGTCGTCGAGCTGGGTCCGCAGCGACTCGAACTCCCGGTGGGCGGCCTCGATCTCCGCGCGAAGCGCCGCGAGCTGCGCGTCGGCCCGGGCCGCCGTGGCCTGCGCGGCCGCCGCCTCGGAACGCGCCGCCGCCGCGTCGGCCCGTGCGTCGGCGGCCTCGCCGCGGGCCGCGGCCGCCTCGGCACCCGCGTGGTCGGCCGTCGCCAGCGCGGCGGAGGCGAGCGCCGTCGCGTTGTCGGGCTGCTGCGGAGAGGGCTCGTAGGCGGTGCCCGGTGTTGTCGCCGCCTCGCGTGCGGCCGGCGCGGCCGCGGCCTGTCGCGCCGTGAGATCCGCGGCCGTGGCCTGGGCGGCCTGCGGCACCCGGCCCGGGATCTCGGCGCGGGAGAGCTGGTTCTGCACCTCGGCCTTGAGGTCGGACAGGAAGGGCTTCAGACCGCGGCGCTCCTTCGCGGAGGCGTGGCGGGGCACACCGCCGGCCGGGATCGGGGCGTCGAGGGCGCTGGGGTCGTGGTCGCTCGCCATGGGTGAGGAAGATACACGGAGGCCGGTCCGTGACCTGTGTCCGGATGGCGGGTGATCGGGTGAGATCCGGCTCCGCCTGCGGGTACGGTGCTGGGGTGCAGCTGACCCGGCCCGACCTCGCCCGCGTCCTGGAGCGTTCCGTCACGGCCGAGCCGGTGGCCGACGTCGGCTGGCTGGCGGCCCCGCCGCCGCGCAGCCGGGTGCTGCGCGAGCGGGTGGCGCTGGACCCGGGGGCGTCCCTGGCGGACACGGCCGACGCGCTGTTCGGCTGGGCCGTGCACCGCGGCGCCGGGCTGACGATCGCCCCGACCGGCCCGGCCGCCCTCGGCGTGACCGTGGTGCAGGCCGTGCACGTCGGGCCGCTGTGGTTCACCGCCCCGTGCCGGGTGGTCGACGTCGTCCGCGGCCCCGACGAGGCCGGGTTCACCTACGCGACGCTGCCACACCACCCGGAGACGGGGGTGGAGTCCTTCCGCGTGCTGCGCGACGGCGCGGGTCTCGCCTTCGAGATCCACGCCGTGGCCCGGCACGACTTCTGGGGCAGCCGGATCGTGCCGCCGGCGGCCCGCCGGGTGCAGGACCGCGTGACGCGCGGCTACCTGAGCGCGGCCCGGGAGCTCAGCCGCGGGGGTCGTCCAGGAACTCGGTGATCAGCGCCGTCGTCTCGGCGGGGCGCTCCAGGTTCGGCAGGTGGCCCGCCCAGCCGAGCTGGGTGTGCCGGGCGCCGGGGATGTGCCCGGCCAGGTGGTTCGCGATGGCCCGGAAGTGGTCGAGGTCCTGACCGCCGGAGACGACGAGGGTGCGGGCGGTGATCGCCGCCAGGTCGATCGCGGGCCCGGCCTCCTGGTTGATGTCGTCGCCGGCGGCGAGCTGGACCTCGAAGGCCCGGCGCTGCATGGTGCGCACCAGCTCGCGGGCGTCGTCGTCCGCGTCCGGCCCGAGCCAGGTGGCGACGTTGAGCTCGGTGGCGCCGTCGACGTCACCTGCCTCCAGCAGCGCGTCCTCGCGGCGTGCGAAGCGCTGCACCGAACGCGTGGGCGGCAGCGCGAACGCGGAGTTGACGAGCACGAGGTGCGACACGAGGTCCGGCCACTCGGACGCCACCTGGAGGGCGACCTTGCCGCCCGCGGACGCCGCGACGATCGCCACGGGCCGTTCGCCCAGCGAGTCGAGCAGCGCCTTGACGTCGCCCGCGTTGTCGAACCGCGCGCTGGTCAGCGGGGTGTCGCCGTAGCCGCGCAGGTCGCAGCGGATGACGCGGTGGTGCTGGGCCAGGGGGGCCCGCTGGGGATCCCACATCCGGGAGTCGGCGACGCCGGCGTGCAGGAGCAGGACGGCAGGGCCGGAACCCGTGGTGTCGTGGCTGAGGATCATCCGCCGACCGTAACGGCGGCGGCGTGGCACGGGCCAACGCATTCGGTGGACTCCAGTCCAGGCGGCGGATATACTCGAACACATGTACGAACCTATGGAAGGTCAGGCGCTCGACGGGCCCGGTGTGCTTGACGGGGACGGCGCGCTCACCGCGCCGTCCCCGGTCGACGTGGCGTTCGCGGCCCTGCTGGACGGGCTGTTCACCGGCCCTCGGGTCACCTACGCACCGGTACGCGAGGCCCCGACGTACTACGGCGGCCACCATCAGGCCGGGCAGCGCCAGGGCGGGCGGCGGCACCGGCGCTTCGTGCTGCGCGCCGGCACCGATCTCGACGACCCCCGCCTCGACGACCCGCGCTAGCCCGCCGGCCGCGCCCGCTACACCACGACCCCGACCACGGCGGCCATGACCGCCAGCGCGATGCCGACCCAGGCGAACGTCGTCGCCGTGGCCGCCTTCCGGGTGGCGGCCTCCGCGGTCTCGCGCGCGGCGTCGGCGGCGGTGCGCGCCGAGTCGAGGTCGGTGCGCAGCGTGCCGGCGGTCGTGGTGAGCTCGTCGAGCCTGCCCTGGAGGCGCTCCGCCTCCGCGCGGGCCTCGGCCGCGGCCTGCTCGGCCGACGCCGCCTGCTCGTCGAGCCGGCCGTCGAACCGGGTGGCCAGCTCGGTCACGGTCTTCTCCCGCGCCGCCTCGAGACCCTGTTCGAGACCCGTCTCCAGGGCCTCCTTCAGCGCCTTCTCCTGCGTGTCGCCCCGCTTCGCGACCAGCTCCCGCAGGTCCGCGCCCTGCTCCTTGAGCGCGACGGTCAGCTCGGCGCGGACCTCTTCCGGGGTCAGGGGCTTGTCCGGCTTGGCCAGGTAGGCGTCGGCCCAGGTGCGCCGCGACCGGCTCTTGCCCGGTCCGGAGCCCTCGACCACGGCCTCCTTCTCCTCCTCGGTCAGGCGGTCCAGCGCCTCGGCGGCCGCCTTGACCGCCGGCGGCGTCTCGACGGGAGCCTTGGCGCCCTTGGGCGTCTTTCCCTCGGATGTCATCGGAGTCCTGGCCCCCTGAGGTGTCGCGGCGGCTGCCACGGCTGCGGCGTAGTCGGCGTCCTCGGTGCCGGTCGAGGCCGACTCCGGGATCTTGATGGGCTTGGTCAGCAGAGCCCGTAGGCGGTCCATCCGCTCAGTCTTCTCGCCGCCCTCGGTCCGAGGCGCGTCGCTGTCACTGCTCATGGGGGAAACGTACTGCTCTGCCCGTTGTAGGTCGACTACCACGGCGGGAGTGGCGTCTGCTGCATGGCTGCTTCAGGGCGTTGTGACTGTGGTGGACAACGGCGGCCACTTGAGGCCAGGACTGCTGCACGGACTTCTGCCGTGATGGCTAGGGTGTGAGACGACATGTCAGCCCAATGGTGGGGATGTGCCGGCCAGGTCTTCACCGCGAAAGCAGGGCGCGCAGCGTGTCGGCCGCATTCGAGGTGGCGAGCAGCCGGGCTCCGTCGGGCAGCAGGACGAGAGCACCCGAGTGTGCCCGGGCGGCGATCCGCGCCTGCTCCCACACCAGGACGAGCTGAAGGACGACTGCCTCGTAGGCATAGTGGTCGTCGCTGCTGCGAGGCTTCCCGAACCGGCGGCGGAGATCCTTGTCCACCTCGTGCCGGGTTTGTTCGTGCCCCAGCCCGACGCCGGTGAACACCGTCACGAACGTGCTGGCGGCGAGCGAGACGGTGTCCTCACCGAGCAAGGCCTCGACGCCGGCGCCCGAGCTCTCAGTCATGGGCGCCAGCGTAGGGCCTGGCAGGACGATCCATCAGTTCTGCCCCGCCCTGACCCGCCGTGGCGCGTGCCGTCGGTCGGTCGCCGTCGCGAGCGCGGTGGTGACGGGGTGTGCGTGCTCAGCGGTGGGTGCCTGACCAGGACGACGACCACGACCACGAGGTAGGCGGCGGCCAGGTCGCTGAGTTCGCTGTGTCCGGTGAGGGCGTCGATCTCGACCGAGATACCACGCTGTTCCTTCTCAGGTTGTCGCGGGTCGGATCTCGTTGGCGGACCGTCGGGGAGGCCGGTCACCATCGCCGTAGTCGAACCTGTGCTCTGGGGCAGGGTCAAGGCTGGGCCGGGTCCTGCTTCGGTCTGGCGGTGTCACTCCTGGTTCCGGTGGCACGGCCCTCGTCGAGAGACCTGATCAGGCGCGTGCTGATGTCGCCGAGTGCGAGGGTGGCGAGGTCGCCGAGGTCGTCGAACAGCGGGTCGCGGATCTCGCGCCGCTGGGCGAGCAGCACGCGGGCCACCAGCCGCCGACCGTCGTCGGTGAGTGTCGCCTCGGACGAGCGCCGTCCACCCGGTACGAGACGGCGCGTCACGAGCCCCTGACGTTCGAGGGCCGTCAGGGCGTGGCTGATACGGCTGAGCGAGAAGCGAAGGCTGTCGGCGAGGCTCTTGAGTCCCAGGGTCCGGTCCTCGGCGGCGTTCAAGAGCACGAGCAGCTTGAAGTGGCCGTGCGACACACCGCCGTCGCGCTGCGCCTGCCGTTCCAGAGCGGTCTCGAGCAGGTGCATCGCCAGGATCAGGTCCTCCCAGGCGGCGACCCGGCCGGGGCTGTCGTCGGGACCCGTCTGCGCGTGGGCGGCGCGCTCCGTGCTTGACGGCGGCGCGCTCGTCGGCGGCGTGCTCGATTCCGGCGTCACGGTCTCGTCCTCTCGTCGAGGCGGGAGGAGCACGGCCGTTGCCTCGCTCCTCCCGGGAATGCTCGTGGTCACACCATGGGGTTGCCGCTGGCCGTCGACGCGGGCGGGGTGAGGTCCTGGACGACGTCCCAGTGCTCGACGATGCGTCCGTTCTCCAACCGGTAGATGTCGACGATCACCACAGGACCCGCCGCCCAGCCGTGCACGATGCTGTGGGTGAACACGAGGTCGCCTTGGGCGGCGATGCGCTGCGGCTCCCAGGAGAATCCTTGCAGGCCGGGCACGGCGGAGCGCAGCGTGTCCAGGCCGTCGGGCAGCTGCGGGCTGTGCTGCACGTACGGCTCGGCCCAGTAGCGCTCCAGAGCGGTCAGGTCCTTCTCGGCGAAGAGCTCGCGCATCGCGGTGAGCACGATCTGGGTGTTGCGCTTCGCCTGGTCGTCCTCGGTGACCGTCGTGTCGGGTATGGCGCTGGCCACCTCCGTGATGGTCCCGACGAAGTTGTACAGGGTGCCGTCGACCGTGACGTTCGAGTACAGGGTCGAGTTCGTGAAGTCCTCCACGTGGGTCACCGTCGCGCCACTGGCTTCTGTCCAGGAGTTCATGAAGACGCCGTCGCGGATCTCCTTCAGGTCGAGAGCGACGGTCTCGGCATGTCCGTTGGGAGTCAGTCCGCCTCCCTCCTCGACGACGAAGCTGCCCTTCGACTCGGAGTCGAAGGTGAACCGCACCTTCAGCCACCCCATGTCGAACGTGTAGGTCTTGCCGATCATCGGCGCGGTCATGGCGATCCTTTCCTTCGTGTCCCGGAGGCCCCGGTCGCTGAGTTGAACATTCAAGTCAACGGGTCGATTCCCGCTCTCAGGTGCCATGAGGGCTGCGCGTTGACGTCACCCCTGGTGCCTCGCCGGCTTGCACCCGGGCGAGTTCTGCGGCTCGTGTCAGGACGTCCAGCTGTGCGCTGTTGTAGATCTCCTGCATCGCTTCGACCATGGTGACGGCGGTCGACATCGGCGTCTGTCGCAGGTGCTCCTGCGGTGTACGGATCCACGAGTAGGTCGTCAGGGCCTGGGCGATGGTCCGTGCGAACTGCGCCGCGAGACGATCCCGGGTCGCCTCGTCGGCGTCCGGGGGCAGTGTCTCGAACTCGACCGTCGCGGCGTCGACGTCGGCATCGAGCATCTCGCGGACGTCCTCCATCACGTCGGGCTGGTACAGCTGGGAGTAGATGAGCGTCAGGGATCGCTCGGACGGGGACAGTCGCGGTGCCACCCTGGCGAACCCCGGTGCCACCTCGGTGATCGAACCGTGCTCCATCATGTCGGCGATCTCGGCGCGTGCCCGGCTGCTGCGTTCGATCGTCTCGGCGAGGCTCGCGTCGATGGCTGCCAGGACCTCCGGGGAGGTCCCGACGCCGGAGTCCAGGCGCTCGATCTGTGCGATCGGGACACCGATGTCGCGCAGGCGCCTGATCTGCAGCAGGCGGATCAGGTGGGGGACGCCGTACTGCTTGTATCCGTTCGTCCGGCGGTCTGGTTCTTCGAGCAGACCACGCCGGTGGTAGTGCCGCACGGTGTTGACGGTCGTGCCCGCCAGGTCGGCTAGCTCACGGGTGCTCCAGGCCACGGCCTGCCTCCGCTCTCTCCACGCCGGGACCTGTGTCCCAGACTCATCACGTCCTTCCTGCCCGAGCGGTTGTGCGCTCGGATGCCCGCCCATTGAGAACTGTGTTCCTGGAACAGGGTCAAGTTCGGCCCGCGGGGAGAGTGACCGGCCGACGCTCGAGAGCCGTGCGGCCGCGGTGCCTCAGCGGTCGGACCGGCCGTCGTAGTCGGCCTGGCGCGCGAGGATCTCGTCGGCGTTGTCGATCGTCCAGCTGTACAGGTGACCGAACGGCTCCCGCAAGGACTCGCCCAGTGGCGTGAGGGAGTACTCGACACCGACCGGCGCGGTGGGCAGAACGGTGCGCACGATCATCCCGTTGCGCTCCAGGCGGCGCAGCGTCTGGGTCAGGACCCGCTGCGTCACGCCCTCCAGGCGGCGCTTGATCTCGTTGAACCGGGTGGGCTCCTCGAGCACCGTCATCACCATCATCGACCACTTGTCCGCGATCTGGTCGAGGATCGGCCGGCTCGGGCAGTCGGAACGCAGGACGACCTTCTGATCCCCGGCCGGGAGGGTCTGTTGCGCTGTCATCGGTATCCTCCATGATCCTAACGATGGCCAAAGTGCGTTATTGACGTCGGTTGTTCTCGCCCGCACGGTAAGTATGCATCGGGAACCTAGATGCCTACCGAATACCGAACGGAGCACTTCCATGTCCCGCGACTACACGACGTTGCACGTCTCCCGGGAAGCGGGCATCGCTCGCGTGACCATCGACAACCCGCCCGTCAACGTGCTCGACGTGGCTCTGATGGCCGACCTGCGCCACCTGTTGGCGGCGCTGCGGGACGACGAGTCGGTGCGGGTGATCGTGTTCGACAGTGCGAACCCCGAGTTCTTCATCGCGCACGTCGACATGTCCCTGATCGACGCGCCGGACGCGTTCGACCGGTTCGAGGCCGGCCTGCCAGGCGGCGTCAACGTCTTCCAGGGGCTGGGTGAAGCGCTCAGGTCTCAGCCGCAGGTGACGATCGTGAAGCTGGCCGGGATCGCGCGCGGTGGGGGAGCTGAGTTCGTGGCCGCGGCGGACATGACGTTCGCCGCTGCCGAGGGCGCCGGTCTTGGTCAGATCGAGGCGCTGATGGGCATCGTCCCGGGAGGCGGTGGCACGCAGTACGTGACCGGTCGGGTCGGGCGTCATCGTGCCCTGGAGATCGTCCTCGGCGCAGACCTCTTCGACGCCGCGACCGCCGAGCGCTACGGGTGGGTCAACCGGGCACTGCCTGCTGCCGACCTGGACGCGTTCGTCGACCGGCTCGCTCGCCACGTCGCAGACCTGCCGGACGGTGTGATCGCGGCGGCCAAGCGTGCGATCAGGCCGCAGGACCTGAGCGACGGGTACGCGCGGGAGCATGAGGCCTGGGCGCAGCAGATCGCACGGCCCGCCGCGGAGAAGCTGATCCGCGGAGGACTGGCGGCCGGTGCCCAGAGCCGCGACGGCGAACGTGACCTGGAGGGACTTCTCCGGTCCGGGGTCGCAGACCTCGAACCGGAAGACGGTTGACGCGTCGCCGCCGGTGGCCGGTCGCCCCCTACCTACGATGTGCGGACTGGAAGGTGAAGTCACCACGGAAGGGGAACGGCAGTGGACCAGGCGGCAGGAGCCGAGCCGGCACGGAGGGTCGAGCGCCGTGGGCCGTACGCGAAGAGCGCCGAGCGCCGCCGACAGATCGTCGACAAGGTGCTGTCCGTGTACGACGAGCTCGGCTTCGAGGGTACGTCGCTGCGCGCGATCGCCACTTCCATCGGCGTCACCCACCCCGTGCTGGTGCACCACTTCGGGACCCGCGAGCAACTGTTCCTCGAGGTGCTGCGCGAGCACGACCTGCGCTTCGGCGCCCAGGTCCAGGACGAGACCTTGGCCGACCTCCTGCGCCGGTCGGCCCGCTACAGCGCACGGGTCCCGGGCCTGACGGCGCTGCTGGGGAACATGGTCGCCCGGGCCCTCGAGTCCGGCAACGAGCGCAGCCACGCCTACTTCGTGGAGCGCTACGCGCGTCTTCGGCGGCAGGTC
This sequence comes from Promicromonospora sp. NPDC050262, assembly GCF_040655935.1. Lineage (NCBI taxonomy): Bacteria > Bacillati > Actinomycetota > Actinomycetes > Micrococcales > Promicromonosporaceae > Promicromonospora > Promicromonospora sp. NPDC050262. The sequence goes on from NZ_JBFAKX010000017.1 coordinate 24,384, forward strand.
GGCGCGGTCCTGGAGAGCGCACGCGCGGCGGGCACCGTGCGATCGGACATCCCGCTCGAGGCCACGGCCGGCCTCCTGGTCGCAGCGGCGGACGGCCTGTCGACGCAGTGGTTGCTCGACCGCGAGGTCGACATGGAGGCCTCGCTCCTGGTCCTGGACCGTCTCCTGGATCCGCCTGCGCAGAGCCCGGAGTAGGCGGTCCGTCAAAATATCCACGCGGACAATTTGGGCTATCCTGATCCGGCGCTGCCGCTGACGCGGCGGCTCGGACGAGAAGTCGACAAGGGAAAGAGATCGTGGCGATCACTGAGCAGGCGACACCTCGCACGTCCCGATCCGGTGCCTCGCGGCGCTCGGCCTGGTTCTGGGCGCCGTTCGCGCTCGTGGCCGCCGCGGCGCTGACGCTGAGCTGGCTCAACGGGACCCCGTGGTGGGGCTGGGCCCTGGTCACGGCGCTCCTGGTGGCGCTGGTGCTGACCGCTCCCTGGTGGCTGCGGCGTGGCGTCCTGCTCCGGGTGGGGGCGTGGCTGGTGGCCGCCGCGCTCGTGTGCGGCATCGCCGTGCTCGCCCATCCGGGCCCGCAGCCTCGGGTGGCCGGGGGCACGCAGCGGGAGGCCACGGCGCCGGTCGAGACGCGGGAGGGTCCGGTGACGGGCGTGCGGAACGACGCGGGCACGGTCGAGATCTTCGCCGGGGTGCCCTACGCACAGCCCCCGGTCGGGGAGCTGCGCTGGCGGGCACCGCGGCCTGCCGAGCCGCGTTCCGAGGTGCTGGTCGCGGACCGCTTCTCGGCGGTGCCGGTCCAGGGCACCACGACGTTCACCACCCGGGCGCTGACGCAGGTCGTCGACATCCCGCTGGAGGACACGTTCCTCAACCCGTACCCGGTCAGCGAGGACAGCCTCTACCTCAACGTCTGGCGCCCCACGCGGCCGGCGTCGGCCGACCTGCCCGTGCTCGTCTACGTGCCCGGCGGCGGCTTCGCCACCGGCTCGGGCGCCCTGCCCCTGTACGACGGCGAGTCGCTGGCCTCCACCGGTGAGGCGATCGTGATCACGATCAACTACCGGCTGGGCGTCCTGGGCTTCCTGTCGCACCCGGACCTGGCGGCGGAGTCGGCGTACGGCGCGTCGGGCAACTACGGGATCCTGGACCAGGTGGCCGCGCTGGACTGGGTGCGGCGGAACGTCGCCGCGTTCGGCGGCGACCCGGAGCGGGTGACCGTGGCGGGCGAGTCCGCGGGCGGGGAGAGCGTCTGCATCCTGGGGGCGACGCCCCTGGCGAAGGGCCTCGTGGACGGCATCATCGGCAGCAGCGGGGGGTGCATGGGCACCGAGGGGAACACCGAGGGCGGCGACCAGAGCGACTCGCGGGCCGTCGCGGAGGACGCGGGGACACGGCTGCTCCAGGAGCTCGGCGTCGACACGGTCGACCAGGTGCGCGACCTGCCCGTCGACCGGATCGTCGAGGCGGCCGCCGCCGTCGGCCCGCACTGGCGCCCGTCGGTGGACGGGCACGTGCTCGACCGCAGCCCTGCGGAGATCTACGCGGCAGGGGACCAGCTCGACGTGCCGACGATGGTGGGCAGCAACGCGGACGAGGACTCCCTGATCCGGGCCTTCCCGCCCGAACCCATGACCCCCGCGGAGTACCGGGCGACGGCCCAGGCGGACCACGGCGACGACGCCGCGACGTTCCTCGACCTGTATCCCGGCGAGACCGAGGAACAGGTGCTCGACTCGCTCCTGCAGGCCCAGACCGACCGGGTCTTCACCCGCGCGATGTACCGGTGGGCACACCTCCAGACCCTCAGCGGTCAGGCGCCCGCCTACCTGTACCTCTTCACGCACACCCCGCCCGACGCGAGCCTTCAGGAGTACGGGGCCTACCACGGCGCGGAGGTGATGTACGCCTTCGACAACCTGGGCGCGGACGGCGGCGCCGACTACACGGAGGCCGACCACGTGCTGCGCGACCAGCTCAGCGGGTACTGGCTCAACTTCGTGCGCACCGGCGACCCCAACGGGCCGGGCCTGCCCGGATGGCCCACGTTCGACCGGTCACCGGACCGGGTCATGGAGCTCGGCGTCCCCAGCGGCATGACCGCCCGCCCGCGCCCCGAGGCGATCGACTACTGGATGAGCTATCGGGGCCCGATCGCCTGAGCGGCACAAGCGCGGTACTGCCGGTTGACCCCCGGGCCCAACGCCCCGGCACCGTCACGGGCACGTCGTTCGAGGCGCGCCCGGCCGCGGCGCCGCCGCCCCCGGCGGTCCGGATGCCGCCGGCCCAGGGCTGAGCCGTCGACAGCGCGGCCTCCCGACCAACTGGACCAGAGGAGCGTCCCGCTGACCCCGGGGGACGCCCCTTCGTCTGTGGTGCTGCTCGCCTGAGGCGGTCTGCTAGGCAGCAGGTCGGTGCAACCACCCGTGCCGTTCGGCACGACGTCGCGCCGTGGCCAGGACGTTCTCAATGGCGGGCGTCAGGTCGTTGGTGGGCCACAGCACCGACAGGTCCGCGGCGATCAGGGGATCGACGACATCGCGCACCGTGAGGGCGGTGCCGAGGTTCGCGGCGTGCTCGGCGAACGACGCGGGAGCCAGGCCGATCTCGTGCCCTCCGGAGAGCCGGGCGAGCATGGCGTTGACCGGCGGGTCCTCGAACGCGCAGACCTCGGGCGTGAAACCTGCTTCCAGGCACGCGGCGACGATATCGTCGTAGTACGCCGGTGCGAGCCGGCGCGGGAACAGCAGCAGTGTCTCGTCGCGCAGCTCGGCGAGCGGGATCTTCGGTGCCGCGGCGAGGTGATGGCGCGTGCTCAGGAGCGCGGAGACGGCCTCCCGGCGCAGGACCTCGCTGCCCACGCCGTCGGTGGGTGGCGGCGACAGGGCGAGGCCGATGTCCAGGTCGCCGGCGCAGAGCCGCTCGGGGATCTCGGCGCTGAAGATCTCCCGGGCGACGATCGTGAGGCCGGGGTGCTCCTCCCGCAGCGCATCCAGGAGCACGGTGAAGGTGCCGAAATTCGCGACCGGGGTATAGCCCATGCGGATCGTGGTCGTGGTCCCGGACCCGGCCAGGCGTGTGCGCTGCACTGCCTGTTCCAGCGCGGCCAACGCGACGGGCGCCTCCTGGAGCAGGGTCCGGCCCGCAGTGGTGAGTTGCACCCGGCGGCTCGAGCGTACGAACAGCGGCGCACCAAGGGTCTCCTCGAGCTTACGGATCTGGTGGCTCAAGGACGGCTGGGAGATGTACAGGCGCGTCGCCGCGTGCCCGAAGTGGAGCTCCTCGGCCACGGCCAGGAAGTAGCGCAGCAGGCGTGGATGGATATCGATAGACAGAGCCTATCGTCCGGCGGCGGGACAAGTCTTGGACTCCCTCGGGACGGCCGCCATAGCGTCGTGCCACGCCACAGGGGCGAGCTCGGCGAGGAGAACAGCATGAACATCACCGTGGTCGGACGAGGAAACATCGGCGGAGGACTGGCCGACCTGTGGGAGCGTGCCGGGCACCGGGTGACCCGGCTCGGGCGCGGGGGCGGCGATGCCGGATCCGCGGAGGCGGTGCTGCTCGCCGTCCCGGGAGCCGCCGTCGAAGCCGCGTTGTCGTCCGTGCGCGGGCTCACGGGTCGGCCGGTGCTCGATGCCACCAACCTCTACGGCAGCACGCGGCCGCCGGCCGGGTTCGCGTCCAACGCCGAGTACGTCAAGGCGGTCACCGGTGGGCCGACGGCGAAGGCGTTCAGCACCAACTTCGCCTCCCTCTTCGGACAGGTTGCCGGTGCCCGGGTGCGCCCCAGCAATCTCTGGTCCGGTGACGAGCAGGTCGGGGACATCGTCGTGCGGCTCAGCCTCGACGCGGGCTATGAAGCCGTCCGCTTGGGCGGCCTCGACATGGCGGCCAGCCAGGAAGGGCTTGCCGGTGTGCTCTTCTCGATCGCGCAGTCCGGGCTCGGCGAGTTCGTCTACCGGATGGCCGCACCCGACCAGCTCTGAGCCTGCCGTTCCCTCCTGGCGTTCAACCCATCACACAGAAGGAAGCGACATGACGCGTACCCCGAAGGTAGGACTCGACGCACTGCTCACCCCCGAGGAGAGCGTCCTGGTGCTCATCGACCACCAGCCCTTCCAGGTCGCCAACCTCCACAGCCACGAACCGACGATGATCATCAACAACACCGTCGGCCTGGCCAAGTTCGCCAAGTGTTCGACGTGCCGACGATCCTGACGACCGTCATCGAGGAACGCGGTGGCAACCTGATCCAGGCGATCCAGGACGTCTTCCCCGACCAGCGGCCGATCAATCGCACCTCCATCAACACCTGGGAGGACCGCCGTGTGGTCGAGGCCGTGGAGAAGACCGGGCGCAAGAAGCTGATCATCGCGGGGCTGTGGACGGAGATCTGCGTCGCCATGCCCGCCATCCACGCGCTGGCCGACGGGTATGACGTCTTCGTCGTCACCGACGCCAGCGGCGGGGTCAGCGCCGAGTCGCACGACATGGCCGTTCGCCGCATGGAGCGCGCGGGCGTGGTCCCGGTCACCTGGCTGGTCGTGTCCAGCGAGTGGCAGCGGGACTGGGCTCGCGAGGAGACGGCGAACCAGCTCGGACCGATCCTCTTCGAGCACGGCGGCGCCACCGGTGCCGCACTCGCCTGGGAGCTGCAGCTGCTGGCCACACCCACCACGGGCGGTGCCGGCGCGTAGCGCGCTCCGCCGATGAGCCGGAGGCGGGCCTGGTACCTGCGGCGGTGGCCAGGCCCGCCTCGTTTGACTCTGTCCCGAGGACACAGTCTCAACTGGGGGAAGCGCCGAGACATCTCGGCGTCACGGCCCAGCACACAAGGAAGCACCATGAATCCCATCGAGCAGCTCGTGAGCAGTTTCCAGGACCTCGTGAGCCAGGTCCCCGAGATCGTCCGACCTGTCATCGTGATGCTCGCCGGCGCGATCCCGTTCGTCGAGGGTGAGGTGGCCTCCATGATCGGTGTCGTGGGTGGCGTCAACCCCATCGTTGCGGGCATCGCTGCGGCGGTAGGCAACTTCGTCTGCGTACTGCTCGTGGTCCTCCTCACCTCACGGGCCCGCACCGCCGTCGTCAACCACCGCGCGAGCCGTGCCGCGACGGAATCCGCCGCACGGGAGGGAGCGCCGGCCAAGCCAGAGTCCAAGGGCCGCCAGCGCTTCAAGAAGTGGCTCGTCCGGTTCGGAGTTCCCGGCGCGAGCATCCTCGGCCCTCTCGCCATCCCGACGCAGTTCACGTCCGCGATGCTCGTCGCCGGCGGAACCCCGCGGATGTGGGTGCTGCTCTGGCAGGCCGTAGCAATCGTCCTGTGGACGACCACAGCGACGGTCTCGGCCTGGCTCGCGCTCCAGCTCGTCGTCCCGGTCTGAACTGCGTCCTGCGTGCACAGCACTCGCGCCGCCGCCCGCAGGGGCCGGGCGCGGCCCCGGATGTCTGTTTGATTCGCTCAGTCTTGGAGGCTCCCATGCCACTCTTTCGGCTCCCCGACGGCCGCGACCTCGAGTACGAGGTGCGTGGACCGGGCTCGGGACCGGTCGTCCTGTTCCACCACGGCATGCCAGGCTCGGCCGTCCCGATGGACACCGTCCTGGGGTCGATGACGCAGAGCGGGTACCAGGTCGTCACGTACTCCCGGGCCGGGTACGGCACCTCGAGTCCGAACGCCGGTCGTACCGTCGCGGACACGGCTGCCGACTGCGCACTCCTGCTCGCTCACCTCGGCGTCGCCCACCACCGGGTCGTCGGATGGTCCGCCGGCGGGCCCCACGCACTGGCCAGTGCGGCCGTCGCCCCTGAACACGTCGAGGGTGTGCTGATCGTCGCCTCGTTCGCGCCGTTCGACGCCGACGGTCTTGACTACGTCGACGGCATGGGCGCGCAGAACGTCGCGCAGTTCGCGACAGCCGGTCAGGGCGAGCCGGCGGTGCGCGAGATCGTAGGCCAGATGGCAGCGGCGGTCCGTGGCAATACACCAGCCGACGTCGGGACCAGCATGGCGTCCCTGCTTCCCCCGGTCGACCTGGCGGTGCTGACCGCTGGGTACGGCGCGGACAACGCCGCCACCATGGACCACGGCCTGTCTCGCAGCGACGAGGGCTGGGTCGCGGACCTGACCGCGCTGACCAGCCCGTGGGGCTTCGACCTCGATGACATCACCGCGCCGGTCGAGCTGTGGCACGGCGCCCTGGACCAGATGGTCCCCGTCACGCACGGACAGTGGCTGACCGCACACCTGCCCACGGCGGTGGCACACCTGACGCCGGGCGACGGACACCTCTCACTCGCGGTCGGCAGTCTGGGTGAGAAGCTCCGCGCCCTGTCAGCCCGGGCACCCCGCCCCCTCCCCGACGTGCCGAAGGGGCGACTCGCTGATGGCTGGACGTGACCACGGGGCAGCCGTGTCCGTCCCGAAGCCACCAGCCGACCCGATGATCCGCATCGGCCAGGTCGCGCGAGGCGCAGGCGTCTCGGTGCGCGCAGTGCGTTACTACGAGCAGCAGGGCCTGCTCGACGTGGATCGCACACCGTCGGGCCAACGCCGCTACCGGCCCGACGCGATCGAGCGAGTGCGGTTGGTACGGCAGATGTACGCCGCTGGCATGACCAGCCGCACCATCGCGACGCTCCTGCCGCCCGTCGAGCTCAACCACGCCGATCCCGACCAGCACTCCCTCGTCCGAGCCGAGCGGGACCGCACCAGGGCCAGGATCGACGACCTGCAGGCCCTGCTGAGCCGCCTCGACCACGTCATCGTCTCCTCGCACACCCGCGCTTGACCTGGTTCCGGGAACACGCGGTGCACTCGGGGCAACGACGATCGAGCGGCGCTCACGGACCGCTCATGCGCGGTGGCACGCAGTCACGAACGAGAGGGAGCCCCTGATGACCCATGACGATTCTGACCGCACGGAGACCAGGCGGATCCATCGGCCTGAGACCCTGATCGCGGGAGTCGTGACCGGTGCTGTCATCGCCGCTGCCCTGGTCTCGGCAGCGATCGTCGCCCGCGGCGGCGATGACGAAGCGCCCACGCAGACGCCGGACATCGCGGCGCTCGCAGGCCCGCTCGCCGACCAGGAGCTCGCCTGGGAGGCCTGCGAGTTCAACGACGACGGCCCACCCCTACCAGGTGCGGACCTGTCGAACGTGGAGTGCGCGACCATCAAGGTCCCGCGCGACTGGCGCGATCCCGACCCGGCGGTGACGTGGGACGTCCGGATCTCCCAGGCGCGCAACATCGATCCCGCCGACCCTGACTACCGCACGACGATCATCACGCATCCCGGGGGACCGTACGCATCCGGCCTGTCGTACGGCGCCACCGTGCAGATGTACACCCCGGAGCTACGCCCGACCACGAACTACGTCAGCTTCGACCAGCGTGGCCTCGGTCAGTCGAGCCACGCGCAGTGCGAGTACGAGTACCGGTACGACGACCCCGATGACCGCCGCTCGGCCGAGGCCCGGGCGATCGGCGAGGCGTGCTCCCAGGATGCCGACGTGGCGACCATGACGACGGAGCAGGCCGCGTACGACATGGACTTCATCCGGCATCTTCTGGGGCTGAAGTCGGTGACCTACATGGGCTACTCGTACGGCACCTGGCTCGGGACCTGGTTCGGCGGCCTCTTCGCCGACAACATCGACCGGATGGTCCTCGACTCGGCGACGGACTCGACACAGGAATCGATCCAGACGCTGTACAACTCCGCCCACGAGGGCCGCGACCGGCAGTTCCGGCTGCACATGATCAACTGGATGGCGCGCAACGACGAGACCGTCGGGCTCGGCGCCGACCCGGAGACCATCTGGGAGCGGTACTTCGCAGCCACGAGCTCACCGGAGACGTCTCAGGCAGCGACGCTGGCCTGGAACTCGGTGAACGGACCGGTCGCTTTCTCCAACCCGATCGCCTACCCGATGGCCGCCAGCCTCGTGTCGCACATCATCACCGAGGGGGAGACCGCGACCGAACCGGTGGATCCCGCGACGTCGGCCGCACGCATCATCAACCGGACGGAACTGCCCGACGAGCTACGAGCGGCAGCCCACGAGCGCCTGGCGCAGCTGGCCAAGCCCCCTGTGCACCAACCGGGTGAGACCGTCCGGGGCACGTACGACCACGTGATCGAGTTCACCGCGTGCACGGACGGCCAGTGGACCCAGGGCCTTGAGTTCTGGGAGGACTTCAACGAGCGCACGTCGGACGTCGCGCCGCTCTCCGAGCAGCTCGGGCTGCTGGTCACGCCGACGTGCGCGTTCTGGCCGACCGACTCGACGATGCCGCCCGTGGACGAGTCGTTCCCGCAGACGATCGTCCTGCAGAGCGAGCTCGACTCGATGACGCCGTTCGAGCAGGGCCGGGCGGCCGGCACGGGTCTGCCGAACACCAGCCTCATCGCGGTCGACAACGAGAGCATCCACGGGGTCTTTCCCTACGGGACCGACGAGGTCGACCGGCCGGTGATCGACTTCCTGCTCGGTGGTGACCGGCCCGCGCGGACCATCGTCGCGGCGGCCAAACCCCTGCCGCTGGAGCAGATGACGTATGAGTCGTGGACGCCGCTGGACGGCAACGCCGAACACACCACCGACGTCCCCCGGTTCACCGACCCCACCATCCCGGCCGAGACCGGCGAACTCGGCAAGAACCCGACCCCGCAACCCACGCCGAGGAGGGGTACCCGATCGTGGTGATCGGGTACCCCTCCTGATTCCTACAGGTGCACGATCAGCTTGTCGAGGGTGATCGGGACGTCACGCACGCGGATACCGGTGGCGTTGTGGACGGCGTTCCCGACTGCGGCTGCCGACCCGACGGTGCCGATCTCCCCGAGGCCGCGGGCGCCGAGGCTCTGGGTGCCGACGTCCTCGCTCCCGTCGCCCAGCGGCCCGGTGAGGACGGGGTCCGGCCGGTCGAGCATGACCACGTCGATGTCGGGGACGTCGGCGTTCACGGGCACGAGGTAGTCGGCGAGGGTGCTGTTCGCCAGGCGTCCGGTGTCGAGCTCCAGGTGGTTCTCCTCGAGCAGGGCGTGGCCGATGCCGAAGATGACGCCGCCGACGAGCTGGCTCCGGGCGGCCCGGGCGTTGACGACGCGCCCGACGTCGGCGACCGTCGTGAACCGGGTGACCCGGGTCTCACCGGTGAACCGGTTGACGCGCACCTCGCAGAAGTGGGCGCCGAAGCTGTGGTGCACGTAGCCGGGGTCGGCTGTGCCGGGTGACTGGGCGAGGGTGGTGATGCCCGGTGAGCCGACCGCTGTGAAGAGGCGGCCGAAGGTCATCGAACGACCCTGTCCGTGCAGGATGCCGCGTTCGTAGCGCAGGTCCTCGACGTCCGCCCCGTGCCAGGGCGACCGGGCGTCGGTCACGGCGAGCCGCTTGAGCTCGGTGATTGCGTCGCGGGCGGCGTTCACGATCAAGGGGACCGTGGCGTGCGTAGCACTGGAGCCCACGGCGGGTGCGCCCTGCGGCAGCAGGGTGTCGCCGATCTCGGACGTCACCCGCGTCAGCGGGATCCCCAGGGCGTCGGCGCCGGAGATCGCCACCACGGTCGCCCCGCCCGTGCCGAGGTCCGAGACCCCGGTCGACACGACTGCGGTGTCGTCGTCGAGCAGCCGGACGCGCACGCTCGCGGGTCGCCGGTGTGCCGGGTAGATGGCGGTGGCCATGCCGGTGCCGTACAGCCACTGCCCGTCGGCACGCGCGCGGGGCGTGGCGCTGCGCGCGGCCCAGCCGAAGCGTTCCGCGCCGAGGCGGTAGCACTCCTGGAGATGCTTGCTCGACCAGGGCAGGCCCGTGGCGGGGTGGGTGGTGGCGTGGTTGCGCAGCCGCAGCTCGACGGGGTCGACGCCGGTGGCGACGGCCAGCTCGTCCATCGCCGTCTCCAGGGCGAAGGCCCCGGGGGCCTCGTTCGGGCCGCGCATGGCCCGGCTCCCGGGGATGTCGAGGACGGCTACCTGTGCGTCGACGTGCAGGTTCGGTGTGCGGTAGAGCGCGTCCGACGTGGAGTGGGCGGGAGTCATGGTGGTGGCCATGGTGGTCGGCCGCTCGGCGACGCTCCGGTGGCTGACCGCGTTGAGGACTCCCTCCCGGGAGGCGCCCAGGCGGACGGTCTGCGTGAGGTGCGAACGGTGGCCGGTCAGGGTGAACATCTGCTCCCGGGTGAGGACCAGCCTGACCGGCCGGCCGATCTCCCGGGCCGCCGCGGCGGCCAGCGGCGTGTCGCTCCACAGGACGACGCGGGCGCCGAAGCCGCCGCCCACGTACCTGGTGATCAGCCGGACGTTCTGGGGCAGGACGCCAAGCCGCTGGGACATCCCGAGCGCGTACGCCGCGGGGATCTGGGCGCCGGCGTGGATGGTCACCTGGTCCCCGTCCCAGACGGCGAGGATCGCGTGGGGCTCCATCGCGACGTGGTGCTGGATGTTCTGGTGGAACTCGGCCTCCACGACGACGTCGCTGGCGGCGAGCGCGGCGTCGATCGACCCGACGCCGGGGGCCAGGATGTCGAGGCTGCTCGGCGCGCCGCTGATGGCGGGGCCGGCGGGTACGTGCGGCTCGTCCGCGATCGAGGTGCGTGGTGGCTGGGTGTCATAGGTCGCGGTGACCAGAGCCGCGGCGTCGCGTGCCTGTTCGGGTGTCTCGGCGACGACCATCGCGATGGCCTGGCCGTGGAAATGGACCATCTCGCTCTTCAGCGGGAGGTAGTTCTCGGTGAAGCCGGCGGCCTGTCCGGTGACCGCGTACAGCGCCAGCCGGGGCTCCGGCGCGGCGTACACGCGCACGACACCGGGGGAGGCCTCCGCGGCCGCCGTGTCGATCCCGGTGACCGTGCCTCGCGCGACGGTGCTGGTGACGAGGTACGCATGGGCCAGGTCGGCGGCGCGGTAGTCACCGGAGTACTCGGCTGCGCCGGTGACCTTCAGTCTGCCGTCGACGCGCTCGGTCTCGCGTCCTACGGGGGAACGGGGCATCGTGACTCCTTCTAGCTGCTGTGCGTGAGCGGGCGCGGCGACGGGACGCTGCGGTGGATGACGTCGTGGTGGACGACGCCGCGGTGGATGGGGACCCCGGTGCTCAGCGGGACGCCGGAGCCGCCGTGCCGGGAGGCGACGATCTCCGCCACGATCGACAGCGCGGTCTCCTGCGGGGTGCGGGCGCCGAGGTCGAGCCCGATCGGTGAGTGCAGCCGACCCAGCTCGTGATCGCTCAGACCCGCGTCGCGGAGCCGGTTCAGGCGTTCCTCGTGGGTGCGGCGTGACCCCATGGCCCCGACGTACGCCACGGGCATGCGGAGTGCGGCGGTCAGGAGCGGCAGGTCGAACCTGGGGTCGTGGGTGAGCACGCACACGACGGTGCGTCGGTCGAGCAGCCCGGCCTCGGCCTGGGACCCGAGATAGCGGTGCGGCCACTCGACCACGACCTCGGCGTCCGGGAACCTCTCCGGGGTGGCAAACGTGGCCCGGGCGTCGCAGACGGTCACCCGGTAGCCGAGGAAGGCGCCGAGCCGGGCCAGCGCGGCAGCGTGGTCGATGGCGCCGAAGACGAGCAGCCGCGGGGCCCGGGCGCTGGACTCCACCAGCAGAGTCATGGGTTCCTGGCAGTAGCTGTCGGCGACCCCGATCTCGACGGTGCCGGTCCGGCCGGCGTGCAGCAGGTCGGTCGCCTGTGCCTCGGCCACTCGGTCGAGCAGCGCATCCCCGAGGGTTCCTGCTACCGGCCGTCCGGGCCGCACGACGATCCTTCGGCCCTGGTAGCGGCGGGGGCCGCGCACGATCGTGGCCACCGCCACCGTCTCGCCCTCCGCGGCGGCGACGAGCGCAGGTTCGAGCTCCGGTTCGGTGGCCGGGTCGTGGTGGCGCAGGAGCAGCTCGATCGTGCCGCCGCAGGTCAGGCCCACGCCGATCGCGTCGGCGTCGGTGTACCCGAACCGCAGGGACCGGGGTCGGTGGTCCCCGGCCAGCATCTCCTGGCAGACCTCGTGGACGGCGGCGTCGACGCAGCCGCCGGACACGTTGCCCAGCACCGCGCCGTCCGCGTCGACGACCAGCGACGAGCCGGGCTGCCGGGGGGCGCTCCCGGCCACGCCCGTGACGGTCGCCGTCACGAACGGGGTGAGGCTGCGGGTGCGTTCGAGCAGGTCGGCGGCGAGCTCAAGCAAGGCTGCCGCCCCCGCCCGTCATCGGCTCTCCCGTAGCTCGGTCAGTGCCCGCACCAGGGTGCGGCGCAGCAGGGCAGGCTTGAACCCGTTGTGCTCCCGCGGCCGGGCGCCGTCCGCCGCATGGACGACGGCGGCCTCGAACGTGGCGGACGTCGCGGGCCGGCCCGTCAGGGCGCGCTCGACCGCCGTCAGCCGCCACGGCCTGGTTCCCACACCGCCCGCGGCGATCCTGGCGCTCGTGATGGTGCGGCCCCGCAGCTCGAGGGCGACGGCCGCCGAGGTGAGCGCGAACTCGTACGACTGCCGGTCGCGCACCTTGACGTAGACGGAGCGCGCCGCCCAGGGGGAACGGGGCACGGTGACACCGGTGATGAGCTCGTCCGGCCGCAGCACGTTCTCGACGTCGGGCGTGGTACCGGGCAGGGTGTAGAAGGTGTCCAGCGGCACGTGCCGGGTGCCCCGTGCCGAGGCGAGGTGCACCACGGTGCTCAGTGCCACCAGCGGGACGGCCAGGTCGCTGGGGTGTGTCGCGATGCAGGCCTCGCTCGTGCCGAGGATCGCGTGGCCCCGGTTTACTCCCTCCAGCGCCGAGCAGCCGGAGCCCGGCTCGCGCTTGTTGCACGGGGTGGTGACGTCGCGGAAGTACCCGCACCGGGTGCGCTGCAGCAGGTTGCCGCCGACGCTCGCCATGTTGCGGAGCTGGGCCGAGGCGCTCAGCTCCAGCGCCTGCGCGATCATCGGGTAGTGCTCACGCACGGTGCGGTCGGCGGCCACGTCGCTCATCCGTTCGAGCGCACCGATGTGCAGACCCTTGTCGTCCAGCGTGATGCCGTCCAGCGGGAGCCGGTTGATGTCCACGACGTGCTCGGGAGTCATCACCTCGAGCTTCATCAGGTCGACCAGCGTCGTCCCGCCGGCCAGGAACGCGGTATCCGGTCCAGTGCCCCGCACGGCCTCGCGGACCGAGCGCGCCTGAGCGTAGGTGTAGGGCCGCATCAGCGCATCACCTCCTGCGCGTCACGGATCGCGTCGACGATGCGCGGGTAGGCGCTGCACCGGCAGATGTTGCCCGACATGCGCTCGCGGATCTCGTCGTCCGAGCGTGCGGGGCCCTCGTCGTCGACCATGGCGACCGCGGACATGATCTGCCCCGGGGTGCAGAAGCCGCACTGCAGGCCGTCGTGGTCGACGAAGGCCTGCTGCATCGGATGCAACCGCTCACCGTCGGCGAGACCCTCGATCGTGGTGACACCGCGGCCGGTCGTGGTGGCGGCCAGGGTGAGGCAGGACAGCACGCGCCTGCCGTCGATGTGGACGGTGCAGGCCCCGCACTGGCCCCGGTCGCAGCCCTTCTTGGTGCCCTTGAGGTCCAGCCTCTCGCGCAGCGTGTCCAGCAGGGTGGCCCGCGGATCGACCCGCAGCGTGACGGGGGAGCCGTTGACGGCGGCCCGCACCGTCACCTGGGTGACGCCGTCCGCGGTGGGCGCCGCGGCGGCTTCCGCCGCCTCGGCTTGTCCGGTCAGCAGCGGGGTCACGGCAGCGGCGGCCAGGCCGCCGCCCAGGAAGTTCCGCCGGGACACGCCCGAACGGCCGTGTCCCGCATCGTTGGCTGGATTCATCGGGTCTCTCCTGGCTGGTCGCACGTTCGGGCAGGGGACAGGCAGCGCCGCGACCATCCGTCTGGTCTCCGGGCTCGGTGCTGCTCCAAGGCTGACCACAGAGGATCGGGACATCCAGGACCTACCGATCCCAGGCTGAGGACTGCCGAACCAGGGCCGGTGCGGCTCCGGGACAGGGGATCGGCAGGCCGTGGCCACCTCTCCGCGCGAGCTCGTCGATGCCGAATGACCAACGGGGCGAGGAGCGGCTGTCGACCAGGGGCCAGACGGGTCGGGCCGAGGCCGTGGTGCTCACCTGACAGGTGGCCACCGGTAGGGACGAGCTGCCGGCGCGCGGACGTCAGGCGGCCGGAACGGTGGTCCTGGTCAGCTGTTCCGAGACGTCTCAGACGCGTGCTGCCTCGGCGGCGCCGCGCGCGATCAGCTGTGGACATGGGGGCGCGGCCGGTCTGCCGGGGTGTGGGTGTCGTGGCTCTCGGCGATGTCGCTCAGCACCTCGGCGGCGGCGAGCTCGTCGCGCGCGGCGAGCCGGTCGAAGCCGCTGACGGCGGGGTAGGTGTAGCGGCCGAGCGTCGCGATGAGGACCGCGCCGACGACGAGGACGCCCATCAGCACCGGGATGACCGGGTCGTAGGAGCCCAGCTCGTCGTACCCCAGACCGAGGAGCAGGGGGCCGAAGGCGCTGCCGAGGAGGAACATGGCCTGGACCGGGCCGAAGATCTGGCCGAAGTTACGGGTGCCGAGATACCGGGTGATGAGCAGGGCGGCCAGGTCGCCTTCGATGCCGAACGCGATGCCGATGAAGGCGACCGCGACGACGGCGCTGCCGAACGGCGGGTGCAGGAAGAACATGCCCGCTATGGGGGCGAGCATCACGATAGGGCCCACGATCGAGCCGTGGACGCGGTCGATGATGAAGCCACCGGCCACCCGGCCGAGGAGGGAGGCCAGGCCGAAGACGACGAGCAGCTGTCCCGCCTGGCCGTTGCTCAGGCCACGGTCGGTCATCATGGGCACGAGGTGCACCTGGAGACCGATCACGACGGCGCCGACCAGGCCCAGGCCGAGCGCGATGCCCCAGAACTGCCGGGTGCCGACCGCCTCGCGCAACGTCAGGCCCGGGAGCTCGAGGCTCACGTCGCGGCCCTCGACCTGCGTCTCCTGGACCAGCCGGCCGCGGACGTGCCGCTCGGCGCGGCCCCGGACGAACAGGGCGACCATCGTGACGGAGACGACGACGGCGATCAGGGCCATGGAGGCGTAGGCCTGCCGCCAGCCGACGCTGTCGATGAGCGAGCCGGCCAGCAGGGGCCCCAGCGCCGCGCCCAGGCCGATGATGCCCGTCACGACGCCGACGGCCAGCGCCCGGTTGTTGTCGAACCAGCTCACGACCACCCGGACGGCGGGGAGCGCGGTGCCGGCTCCGAAGAGCCCCACGAAGAAGCACGGGACGAAGTACACGGCCTCGACCGGCGGGACCAGGGCGATCGAGGCCATCGAGGCCGCGAAGAGCACGAACCCTGGCACGAGGATGTAGCGCGCGGCGTACCGGTCCACGAGCCTGCTGACGATCACCAGCCCGATGACCATCCCGACGGCGGCGACCGAGTACGAGCCGGTCACGGTCGTGCGGCTGAACCCGGTCTCCTCGACGATCGGCAGGACGAACAGGCCGGTGGTGGCCAGGTACATCTGGGGGCCGACGGCGTTGGCGGTACCGGCACCGACGACCACCCACCAGGGGCTTCGGCGTCGGGCGGCGGGCTGGGTGACAGAACTCATGTGGCTTCTCCTGCGGCTCGGCTCGTGGGGCTCGCGGTGGTCGGCTGTGCGGTCACGCGGTCGGGAAGGAGGTCTTCGTCAGCTCCTCGGAGACTCGCCAGACGCGGGCCGCCTCGGTGAGGCTGCGCAGCGGTCGGTGCATCCGCTGCTCGGCGGGCGCGCCGCCCAGGGTGCCCGGACCGCTGGGACCGTAGAGGGTGCCGGGCTTGGCGGCCGGGTCGGTCGCGGCCATGAGGGCGGGCAGCCCAGCGGTCTCGGCGGTGCCCAGCAGGATGCCGCGCTCGGAGAGCCAGCGGATGCGCCGGATGTGGGCCGTGTCGTCGCTGCGGCCGATCTCGGGGCGGGCGGCCAGCAGGCTGGTCGGCGCGACACCGGGGTGGGAGAGGTTGCTGGTGATACCCCAGCCGTTGGCCCTGCTGCGACGCTCCAGCTCCAGGCCGAACAGCCCGAACGCGATCTTGGACTGGCGGTACGCGCGCATGACGTCGTACGAGCGCTCCCAGTTCAGGTCGTCCCAGCTGATGGAGCCGCTGGCGGAGGCGACGCTGACCTGGGAGGTCACGCGGGCGTGCCCGGCGCGCAGCAGCGGCAGGAGGTGGGCGACGAGCGCGAAGTGGCCCAGGTGGTTGGTGCCGAGCTGCACCTCGAACCCGTCGACCGTGGTCTGCCGCTGCGGCGGTCGCATCACACCCGCGTTGTTGATCAGGAGGTGGATCGGCTGCCCTTCCTCGCGCAGGGTGTCGCCCAGGGCCGCGACGGACTCCAGCGACGCCAGGTCGAGGCCGCGCAGCGAGACCTTCGCGCCAGGGGCGACCCGGCTGATCTTGGTGATCGCGGTCTCGCCCTTGGCCTTGTTGCGCACGGGCATGACGACCTCCGCACCGGCGGCGGCCAGGCGTCCGGCGATGCCGAGGCCCATGCCGTCGCTGGCTCCGGTGACCAGCGCGCGCTTTCCGGACAGGTCGGGGACGGTGATGTCGATCGGCGTACGCGGCATTGTTCTGCTCCTTGTGGTTGAGGTTGTGGTTGTGGTTGAGGCCGTGGGGCGGTCGGTCGTCACTGGACGGCGCCGCCCGCGACGACGAGCGACTGACCGCTGACCCAGCCCGCCAGGTCGCCGGCGAGGTACTCGGCGGCGTCGGCGGTGTCCTCCGGGGTGCCGCCCCGTCCGCCGATCGGGCGCAGCTGGGCGTTCATCCGGTGGAACTCGTCCCCTTCGGTGACGTCGGCGAACACGCCGGCGCCGGCCGTCGCGGTGGGCAGGATGGTGTTCACGGTGACGTTCCGCGGGCCCAGCTCCAGCGCGAGGATCCGCACGAGGTTGGCCGCGGCCGTCTTGGACGACGAGTACAGGCCCATACCCGGATAGGGGCTGACGGTGGTGCTCGACCCGATGTAGATCAGCCGTCCGCCGTCCGATACCAGCTTCGCCGCCTTGACCAGCGTGAAGAAGGCGCCCTTGGCGTTGACCGCGAACACACGGTCGAACTGCTCCTCGGTGACCTCGACCGCCGGCTGGCCGATCACCTCGCGCCCCGCGTTGGCGACCACGATGTCGAGACCGCGGAACGTGTCGATCGCGGTCGCGAACAGCTGGTCCAGGTCGGCGAGCGACGACGCGTCGGCACGGACCACGATCCCTCGCCCTCCGGCGTCCTCGACCTGGTCGAGCGTGCGTCGTGCGTTGTCCTCGTCGGCGGAGTAGTTGATCACCACGCTCGCGCCCAACGAGGCGTACCGCAGCGCGATCGCCCTTCCGAGCCCGCGTGCCGAACCGGTCACCACGGCAACTTTCCCTGTCAGGTCGGTCATCATCTGCTCCATGTGCGCTCGGGCTTCTGCCTGGGCCGTCCACCCGGTCGGTGGCCGTGGCATCGATCCTTGGCGGACGGCGCAGACCTATCCAGGACCTCCCGATCACAGGCTCGCCGGGTCACGGGCCCGGTCCGTAAGGGGGGATCGCCAGGCCGTGGTTACCCCGGTCCGCACGGGATAGAAACGAGGCACTACTCCAGAAGGGGAGCGCCATGATCGATCGCACCGGGCTGGCCGGCTTTCTGCGCAACCGGCGTGAGGCACTACAGCCCGAGGACGTCGGCATGCCTCGGGGACAGCGCCGCAGGACCAGCGGGCTACGACGCGAGGAAGTCGCGACGCTCTGCAACATGTCGGCCGACTACTACTCCCGCCTGGAGCGCGAGCGCGGGCCACAGCCGTCGCAGCAGATGCTCGCCTCGATCGCCCAGGGGCTGCACCTGTCGATCGACGAACGCGACCACCTCTTCCGCCTCGCCGGCCACAACCCACCGCCCAGGGGCTCGTCCAGCGAGCACATCAACCCCGGGTTGCTGCGCATCCTCGACCGCCTGGAGGACACTCCCGCGGAGATCGTCACCGAGCTCGGCGAGACCCTGCGGCAGACCCCGATGGGCGTCGCGCTCACCGGCGACACGACCCGGTACACCGGGCCTGCCCGCAGCCTGGGGTACCGGTGGTTCACCGACCCGGGCGTGCGGGACCTCTACGCCCCGGAGGAGCACGCCTTCATGACGCGGATGTATGCCGCCGGCCTGCGCGGGCTCGTCACCCTCCGCGGCCCCGACTCCCGGGCCGCCTACCTGGCCGACCTGCTCCTGGACAGCAACGAGGAGTTCCGGCGTGTGTGGGACGACCACGAGATCGGGATACACCCCCACCAGATGAAGCACTTCGTCCACCCCGAGGTCGGCGCGCTGGAGCTGAACTGCCAGCGGCTGATCGACCCGGGCCAGGCCCACGCCCTGATGGTCTACACCGCCGTTCCCGGCAGCGAGAGCTACGAGAAGCTCCAGGTGCTGTCCGTCATCGGCGCGCAGTCCCTGCGCTCCAGCTCGACGTGACAGACGCGGCATCTGTCGCCAGGGCCGCCGAGCGGATCCAGGAGGAGGCAGGCCGGCTCGACCTGCTGGTCGACAACGCCGCCATCTCCAGCAACCCAACCGACGTCCAGGGCATGGAGAAGCCGCGCGCGCTGTCGCAGCCCGGCGTCGTCTCCCCCGACGAGGTGCGGGCTGGCCGGGAGGTCCACGTCTTCGGCGTGCTGGCGGTGTACCAGGCCATGCTGCCGCTGCTGCGCAGGTCGTCGGACGCGCGCATCGCCGGTACGGGGGAGTTGTCTTTGGAAACCGATCAGTTTACGGTGGTCCGCAGTCGATCGGTTCAACGGGCGAGGAGCTCAGATGGCAACACGTCGCCGAGTCGCCCTGGTGACGTGCGCGTCCTCGGGCATCGGGCGAGCGTGCTCGCTCGCCTTGGTGGCCGCCGGGTTCGACGTGGCCGGCACCGGTCGCGACGCATCGGGGGCCGGCCTGGTCGACGATGTCGTCTTCATCGGTCTCGACGTGACCCAGGGGGCGTCGGCGACCAGGGTGGTCGAGCGGGTGGTCAAGCGATTCGGGCGGATCGACGTCCTGGTGAACACCGCTGCCGTCGGCTCGGCGCGTCCACAGGGTGACTTCGACAACAACCTCCTGGGCCTCGTTCGCATGACTCAGGCCGTCCTGCCGTACATGCGTTCTCGGCGCGACGGCCGCATCATCAACCTTCCGTCGGTCACCGGTCTGATCACCGGGCCGTACCTGGCGGCCGATCGGGCGTCCAGGCATGCCGTCGCGGGATACTCCGCGGCGGTGGACCACGAGGCGTGGGAGGACGGCGTTCGCGTGCTCCTGGTCGTACCCGGTGGGACCGGTCGCGCCTCCCGGGTGAACCACGCGACGCCCGCCACCCGTGCGATCGGCGACGCGATCGTGGTGGACGACAAGCGTCGGCGCATCGCGGACCGAGCGGTGGCGGAGGTGCGCACCGATGACCCGCTCGCCGTCATCGCGAAGGCCGTCGTGGCGGCGGCGACCGCGCCGGACCCGAAGCCGCGATACGTCGCGGCTCTGCCGGGGAGCGGTATCGACGTGGTGAGCCGCCCCGGTCAAGCACAGATGGTTCCCCTGCACATGTTCTACGCCCCTGTCCGCAAGCACAACCAGCTGCCCGGCTGAGCCCGCACGCGGGCGACCCGGCACCAGAGGAGCAAAGAGTGACACTCAGTACCGAGGCCACGAATTTCGGATGGCTGCTGGACAACTTCGTGCGGACCGTCCCGGGTAGCCGGCACACGCTCGTCGTGTCGGCAGACGGCCTGCTCATGGCGATGTCCGACCAGCTGGACCGCACCAGCGGGGACCAGCTTGCGGCGATCGTCTCGGGCATGTCGAGCCTCACCCGTGGGGCCTCCCGCCAGCTCAACGGTGGCAATGTGCGGCAGACGATCATCGAGATGGACCAGGGCTTCCTGTTCCTGATGAGTGTCTCCAACGGGTCGGTGCTCGGTGTGGTGGCCGAGGCCACCTGCGACATCGGTCTGGTCGGATACGAGATGGCGCTGCTGGTCTCCCGGACCGAGGCCACGCTCACCCCCCAGCTGATCTCGGAGATGCGCGGCAGCCTTCCGGTCGACGGAGAGGCCCGAGGCGTCTCATCGCGCTGAGCGGTCGGTTTCTGACGGAGCACCCAGGGCCGGGATCCGCGGTGCGAGGGATCCCGGCCCTGGGTGTCGGGTCAGCGGTGCTGGTCCGGGTTGTCGTGCCGGGCGAACGTGCGCCGTGTGGTCAGGTCGGAGCCGGTGAGCACACCGCCCCTACCGAGCAAGCGGCCGTTCTCCCAGTTGGACAGGCCCAGCTCGGGGCGCTCGAGCGCGTACTGGCCGTCGACCCAGCGGGTGAACCCGTCGCCGACGAACGGGGCGTTGACCTGGTCACGGAACCGCGCGTGCGCACCCGGGTCAGCAGAGATGAGGGACGCCACGAACTGCGGGCTGTGGGCGTTGAACAGGGCGACCGCCTGGTCGACGTCGTCGACCACCACGAGGCTCAGCTCCGGGGTGTCCTCCCATTCCCACTCGGTGCCGAGCTCGTCGAGCGGTAGCAGGCTCGCGCGTGGCTCGTCCACGGGCCCCTCGGCTCGGCGCACCACGATCCGGCGCTCCAGATCGGCCGGCGGCACCCAGCCTTCGCTGCCGCCGGCGACGTGCACGCGCGCGACGCCGCCCCGGGCGGCGGCTGCGTCGTCCGCTGCCCGCAGCAGCAGCGGCACCAGCTCCTCCGCGCGCTCGCGCACGACGGCGACGACGTTGAGGGTGTTGCAGACCTTCCGGTCCAGGGAGTGCCGCACTGCCCGGGTGAAACGCGCGGAGTCCGCGGTGTCGTCGGCCACGAGCCATGCGCCGCCGGTGCCGTGGGCGCTCACCGGGGTCCCGCTCTGGCGAGCGACACTGCCGAGCTGCGTCACCGCGGGCCCCGAGCCGCGCACCACGGCGAGCGCGAGGCGCGAGTCGCTGAACAGGGCCCAGCCGGCGGCCCGTTCGCGTCGGGGGACCAGAGCGATCGCGCCTTCGGGCAGCCCGGCGGACCGCAGGGCCGGGCGCAACGCGTGCTGGTCGATCGCCTGGGCCGTGGCGAGCGCGTCGCCCCCGATGCGCAGCACCGCGGTGTTCCCGGTCGCCAGGACGCCGGCGGCGTCGGCGAAGACGTTCGGGCGACCCTCGAAGACGAAGCCGATCACCCCCAGCGGGGCCGAGACGATCTCGACGGACCAGTCGTCGTGCTCGACGCGCTCGATCAGGTCCGCGGAGTCGTCGCGTGCGCGCGCGGCCTGCTGCGTCGCCCAGCCGCGTAGGCCGGTGACCATGTCCTGGCGCATCCCGGCAGAGACGCGCAGCCGGGTGGTCGAACGCCCGAGCCGCTCCGCGCGCAGTACGTCCTCGGTGTTGGCGGCCTCGATGAGGTTCCAGACGGCGTCGTCGGCCAGGGCGTCGGCGAACGCCAGGTAGAAGTCGCGCACCGCGCCCGGTGCGGCCGAGCGCAGCTGGGCGAACGCGTCGACCGCGGCGTCGACCTGTGCCGCCACGGCGGTCCGCACCGTCGCCGGGACGTGCAGCAGCGCCCCGGTCGACTGCACGACGTGCAGATGGTCGCCTGGTCGGAAGGCCGCGGCGAGCTCGGCGGTCACGGTCGTGTACCGGTCCCCGCCGAACGGGATCATGGCGCCCTCGGCGAGGCCGGTCAGCGGAGCGATGGTCATGAGGTTCTCTCAGTCGTCGAAGCGTTCAGTGCACGTCTGCCGCGTCCAGGAGGCTGCCGGCGGTGGGGGAGACGAGACCCGTCAGGTCGTCGACCCCGATGCCCGCGCGGGCGCTCGCGCCGTCGAAGATCAGCATGAGCTGCCGGGACAGCAGGTCGGGGTCTCTTGCCCCGCCCCGCTCGGCCTCGGTCCGGAAGAACCCGGCGAGGTCGGCCTTGACGCCGCGAGCCACCCGGCTCGCCGGGTGGGTCGGGTCCTTGAGCTCGATCTGGATGGCCAGGTACCGACAGCCCAGGTAGTCGGGTGCGGTCGACTGGGACTCCAGCTGGCCGAAGACGTGCAGGATCCGCTCACGCGGTGAGCTCTCGTCTCTCGCCGGGGGCAGCAGCCATGCGGTGTAGGCGGGCGCGCCCCGCTCCAGGCTCACGGCCAGCAGCTCGTCCTTGCTGTCGAAGAGCTGGTACAGGGAGCGCTTCGAGACGCCCGCTGCCTGGCACAGTGCTTGGATGCCGACACCGATGCCTTCGCGGTAGGTCAGTGCCGCCGCCGCCTCCAGCAGGCGCTCCCGAGGGCTCGCTTTCGCCTCCGTGGTCATGCGCCGAGTTTAGCCGTGCAGGACACGTTGGAAACTGATCGGTTTACGCGTCGTCAGGCGGCGGCGTTCAAGATCTCGGCCACTGGTTTGGGTCGTCACCGCGGCAGGAGCACGCGCACCTGGTCCTGGATCTCCTGCACGATGTCGTCCACCGGGTTGGCGGCGTTGAAGGACGCGGCCATGCTGACGAACATGATGGCGGAGACGATGCGCGCCCGGGCCGCGGCGTCCTGCGCGGTGAGGCGCTCGTCGCGCTGCAGGACGGCGGCGATCGCCTCCTCGGTCTGCGCGCTCAGACCGAGGGCTTCGCGGTGGTGAGGTTCGGCGGGGTCGCCGAAGACCATCTCGCGCAGATAGGTCCGCCCGTTGTCGACCTGCTTACGGTTGCACTCCACGACCGGCCGCACGACGGCCATCACGGCATCCAGCGGATCCGTCACGTTCTCGGCCGCCTGCCTGCCCTGGGCGAGGGCTTCGGCGTACGTGGAGTTCTGCACGAGCAGCAGGAGCTCGCCCTTGGTCTTGGCATAGAGGAACAGGGTGCCCGCCCCGATATCCGCCTTGTCGGCGATCTCCTGCGTCGTGACATCGTCCATGCCGCGTTCGGCGAAGAGCTCGGTGGCGGCGGCCACGATGCGTTCGAGCTTCTGCTGCTTGTTCCGCTCGCGCCGGCTGAGGGACACGGACGGCGACCCGGGGGCGAGTGGCATGGCTGCCCTCCTTCGTTGCTGATCGGGCTGGCGCTCGGCGCTCATTCTTCCACGGCGATCCGGGGGTGCCCCGGTACTGCGCAGGTCCGGGTACAGCGCGTCGACCGGGCCGCTCGGGGCTGCCTTGACCTGCGCGGTCAGCCATCCGGGCCTCGATGTAGCCCTGACGTCAGCCGGCGAGGAACTCGGCGGCGACAGGGGCGAACCTCTGGTGGTACTGGAAGATGCCGCCGTGCCCGGAGTCCGGGTAGATGACGAGCGTGGAGTCCTTGATACGGCGGTGCAGGTCCTCGGAGAGCACGGAGGGCACCATGCGGTCGTTGTCGCCGTTGGCGATCAGAGTGGGCTGCGTGATCACCGACAGGTCGGCGGGGGCCGAGCGTCCGTACTTCTTGATCGCCTTGAGCTGCGTCCGGAACCCCTTCAGCGACATGTCGTCGTCACGGTCCGTGGTGCGCTCCTGGAGGCGCTTGACGAACGCCTTCGCGGCGGGCTTGCCGGTCGCGTTGCGGTTGAAGAACAGAAACTCCTTCGGGTCTGACCGGGTCAGCGTCGCGCGCAGGATGTCCCAGTAGGTGGTGGCCACGACCTTGTCGATGTCCTTGCCGCCCCGGGGCCCGGTTCCGGTCAGGACGAGCTTGCGGACCAGCTCGGGGTGCTTGACCACCAGGTCCTGCGCGATCATGCCGCCCAGGGAGAAGGCGAAGACGTCGATCGTGCCGAAGCCGAGGGCCTTGACGAAGGTGTAGGCGTCATCGGCCATCGCCTCGACGCTGTCGGGAACGCTGCCGGTGGAGGCGCCGACACCCCGGTTGTCGAACGTGATGACGTGTCGGTTCTGCGCGATGGCGTCGACGATCCGGGGGTCCCAGTTGTCGAGGGTCGCGGCGAGGTGCACGAAGAAGATGACGGGGATCCCGCCCTTCGGGCCGAGCTCGCGGTAGGCGTAGGTGACGCCGCCCGCGGTGATGGTGCGGGCCGGGGCAAGCGCATAAGAGGTGACGGTGTGCTGGTTCGAGGTGTCGTTGGCGCTCATGTTGTTTCTCCTGCTTCTGGAGTGCGGTGGATGAGGGCTCGTTCAGGCCCTGGTGACGACGGCCTTGCCGCGGATGCCGCCCCTCTCGAGGGACTGCACGGCCTGGACGGTCTGGTCGAAGTCGAAGACGCGTCCGACGACGGGGCGCAGCACGCCGCTGTCCACGAGGGCGGTGATCTCACGGAGCTGGTCGCCGCTGGCGCGCATGAAGAGGAACTCGTAGGTCACGCCGAGGCGCTTGGCCCGCCTGCGGATCTTGCCGCTGATCCCCGCGATCGCGAGGCGCAGTACAGGGTTCAGGCCCACCTCTCTCGCGAAGGCGGGGTCGGGCGGCCCGGCGATCCCGATCGCCTTGCCGCCGGGGCGCAGCACCCGCAGGGACTTCTCCAGGTTCTGGCCGCCGAGGCTGTCCAGCACGAGGTCGTACCCGTCCAGGAGCTGCTCGAAGTCCTGGGTGCGGTAGTCGATGACGCTGTCGGCACCCAGCTCGCGGACGAAGTCGGCGTTGCCGCCACTGACCGTCGTCGCGACGGTCGCGCCGAGGTGCTTGGCGAGCTGGATCGCGATCGTCCCCACGCCCCCCGCGCCGGCGTGGATCAGGACCCGCTGACCGGGCTGCACGTTGCCCTTCTCGACGAGTGCCTGCCATGCGGTCAGGGCCACGAGCGGCAGCGAGGCCGCCTCCTCGATGTCGACCGAGACCGGCTTGAGCGCCAGGTCGGCCTCGGCCACGGCGATCCGCTCGGCGAACGTTCCGATGCGGTCCTTGTCGGGCCGGGCGTACACCTGGTCGCCCAGGGCGAACTCCTGGACCCTGGGGCCGACGCCGATGACGGTCCCGGCGACGTCGTTGCCCAGGATCTGCGGCAGCTTGTACGGGAGGATCTGCTTGAACTCGCCCGCGCGGATCTTCTCGTCGAGCATGTTGAGACCGGCTGCCTGGACCTGGACGAGCACGTCGTGCTCTCCGACCACGGGCTCCGGGACGTCCACCTCCTGGAGCGGTCCCTTGTACTTGCTGACGACGAACGCGCGCATGGTGCTCTTCCTTCTGGTTCTGGTGGCTTGGCCTGATGGGTTGGTCTGCGGCGAGGACGGGGCGGGCGGGGACTATCGGTGGAGAAAGTCCCGCGCCCCGGCGACGAACTCTCGGTGGTACTGGAAGACGACGCCGTGCCCGGAGTCCGGGTAGACCGTGACGGCCGCGCCGGGCAGACGCCGGGCCAGCGCCGTGGCGTTGGCGGGCGGAACCATCCGGTCGCTGTCCCCGTGGACGATGAAGACGGGTCCGGTGAACGCCGTCAGGTCCGCGGGCTCCTGGCTGCCCCACTGGCGTACCGCGGCCAGCTGCGCCTGATACACGCCGGGAGCGACCGGCTTGTCGCGTCCTGTCGTGCGTTCCTTGAGCCGCGCGAGGTAGGTGCGGGCGGCGTGCTTCCCCTCCGTGGTGGGGGTGAAGAACAGCAGCGCCCTCGGATCGTTGACGGTGAGCCCGGCGCGGAGCACGGTCCGGACCATGACAGCTGTCATGGTGGTCAGCCCGGGCCCGCCGGCAGGGCCCGCACCGGCGAGGATGAGCCGGTCTATCAGCCGCGGCGCCCCCGCGGCGACGGCCTGGGCGACCATCCCGCCCATCGACAGGCCGAACACGTCCACGCGGTCGTGGCCGAGCGCCTCGATCACGGCGACGACGTCGCCGGCCATCTCCTCGATCGAGGCGCGCACACGTCCGGTGGAGTCGCCGACGCCGCGGTAGTCGACGGCGATCACCCGGCGGTCGCGTGCCAGGCCGTCGACGACGCGCGGGTCCCAGCCGTCGAGGTTCGCTCCGAGGTGCGTCAGCAGGACCAGCGGGACACCGGTCTGCGGGCCGAGCTCGCGGTATGCGAACACGGCGTCGCTCGCCGCGATCGTCCGCGTCGGAGCGTCGGCGTAGCCCTGGGTCGTCCCTTGCTGCGACATGTCGTTCTCCTGGTCCTCGTCCAGCTCGGCTTATGCGAGCATGCTCAATAATGAGCATGCTCAGAAAAGTCTGTCAAGGGGGCAGGGGTCAAGCATCGGGGGAGTGGGGGCGCTCGGGCGCGATCCTCGCCGTCGCGAAGCCGACGCCCAGCGGCCCTCCGCGCGGTGCGCACCCTCGTCGGAATAGATGCTGACTATGCTCAGTTATGAGCGCAGTCACTACTGCGCGAAGGTTCCAACCGTGGCAGCAGTGGCGGCCACCCAAGACCGATCGACGTAAGGATTCGCACCCATGACCTCGTCACCTTCCCTCTGGCAGCCGTTTGCTCTCGGCCGTGTGGAGCTCGCGCACCGGCTCGCGCTGGCGCCGATGACCCGCAACCGGGCCAACCCGGACGGCACGCCCGGTGAGCTGGCCGCCGAGTACTACGGGCAGCGGGCCGGGCTCGGCCTGGTCATCACCGAGGGCGTCCAGCCCTCTGCGGACGGGCAGGGCTACTTCAACACCCCCGGCATCTACGCCCCCGAGCACGTCGAGGGATGGCGGAAGGTCGCCGACGCCGTGCACGCCGGTGGCGGGTCGCTGTTCATCCAGCTGATGCACGTCGGCCGCATGTCGCACCCGGACAACACTCCGCACCGCCGCCAGCCCGTCGCGCCGTCCGCCGTCTCCGCCGAGCAGGACATGTTCACCGCGGCCGGACCGCAGAGGACACCGGTGCCGCGCGAGCTGACCGCCGAGGACATCCAGACCGTGCTCGGCGAGTTCCGGCACGCGGCGGCGTCCGCGATCGCCGCGGGCGCGGACGGGGTCGAGATCCACGGCGCGAACGGGTACCTGCTGCACCAGTTCCTCTCCCCGAACGCGAACCACCGCACCGACCAGTACGGCGGATCCGTGGAGAACAGGTCCCGGTTCGTGGTCGAGGTCGCCCGAGCGGTGGCCGACGAGATCGGCGCCGACAGGACCGGCATCCGCATCTCGCCCGCATTCCCCCTGGGAGGGATCGACGAGGGCGGCGTCGAGAGCGTCCGGGCGCAGTACCGGCACCTGGTCGGCGAGCTTGCCCCGCTGGAGCTGGCGTACCTGCACGTGCACCACCTCGGCGACGACGACCTGCTTCGCTCGTTGCGCGACGTGTGGCCCACGGCCGTGCTGGTCGTGCGATACGGGCGGACCCGTGAGCAGATCGCCGACGACATCGACGCCGGGCTCGCCGACATCGCGCCCCTGGGCCGGTTCGCCCTGGCCAACCCCGACGTCGTCGAGCGACTGCGCACCGACGCGCCGCTGAACGAGCTCGACCCGACCACCCTGTACGGCGGCGGCGCGGCCGGATACACGGACTACCCAGCCCTGACGCACGTCTGACCCCGCTCGACCTCAGATCCCTCGGAAAGAAGAAGCCCATGCCCTCACTCAACGGAGCCGTCGTCCTGGTCACAGGAGCCAACGGCGGAATCGGCACCCAGTTCGTACGGCAGGCCCTCGACCTCGGCGCGGCCAAGGTCTACGCGACCGCCCGAAACCCTCGCACCTGGGACGACGAGCGCATCGTGCCGCTCGCCCTGGATGTCACCGACGCAGAATCCATCCAGGCGGCGGTCGAAGCGGCCTCCGACGTGACCGTCCTGATCAACAACGCCGGTACGTCGGTGTCCAGCGCGGGCATCCTCACCCACACGGACGAGGAGATCCGCCGCAGCGTCGAGACCAACTTCGTCGGCCCGCTGCTCCTGGCGCGTGCGTTCGCGCCGACCCTCTCGGCCAAGCCGGGCTCGGTGATCATCGACGTCCACTCCGCCCTGAGCTGGTACGCCGTCGCCGGCATCTACAGCGCGACCAAGGCCGCACTCTGGTCCGTGACCAACTCCCTGCGCCTCGAGCTCGCGCCCGCAGGGGTGCACGTCGTCGGAGTGCACGTCGGCTGGGTCGACACCCCGATGGCCGCCCACACCACCGACCCCAAGACCGACCCGGCCGACCTGGTGCGTATCGTGTTCGACGCCACCGAGGCGGGGGAGTACGAGGTCCTCGCCGACGCCACGTCCGTCCAGGCGAAGGCCGGGCTCAGCGCTCCGCTCGAGGCCGTCTACCCCGAGCTGGCGACTGCACGGGCCTAGCGGCCCTGGCGGCGGCACCGTCGTCACGGCTACCCGTGGCAACGGTGCCGCTTCGCCTGCCTGGGCTCCCTGCCGGTCCATGCCTCGTTCACTGCGCGGCCGGAGTCCAACGTCCCGAGAGCCTGCCTCCGAGCTCGTCGCACCCGAAGATCCCCCTCGGCCCGGCCGAGGGCCCGGACCAACCCGCCCGGGAGGCTCGTGAGCTCACTCGGTCGAGTCCCTCGTGAACTGCGTGTACCGCACCTCGGAGACGTCGACAGTCCCGTCAAGCGCTCGGAGCCCGACGACGCGTCCCGTGAAGCCGCCGGCCACCTCCGTGGAGAGGTACCGGCCGTCGAAGCGGGTGAGCTCGTGCTCGGTCCCGTCGACGACCACGGACAGCCGCACGTCGTCCGGCCCGTCGGTCGTCGGGCCGAGTGCCTCGGCCCGAAGTGTCAGGGACGAACCTGTCGGCGTGACGGTGGCCCCGAGGTGCGACTCGAGGGGACCGATGCGGACGACGGCGCGGACCAGGCCGGCGTCGGCGCGGACCTCGCACCAGTGCGCGTCGTCCAGGCGCAGCAGCAGTGCGCCCGACCCGTGACCCAGGTCGAGGTCGGCCTCGAACCGCCAGGCGTGGTCAAGGGTGCGTGCGGTCAGGGCGCCGACGGCGCCGCGGGGACCGTCCCCGGGGCGAAGCCGGAGCCCTCCGCCGGGCTGAGCCTCGGCGATCTCGGGCAGCCCGGTGCCGGGGGAGGCCCAGCGGGGATGCGGCTCGCCGCCGTCGAACGTGTCGGTGTACGACGTGTCGGGTACCGGCCGGAGGTAGCGGTCCTCGTCGACGACGGGCCAGTCGTCGACCCAGTCGATCCCGGCGAGGAACGTCTCGCGGCCGTTGACGTGGAACATCGGCGTGACGCCACGCGGGCGTACGCCCAGGTAGACGACCGCCCAGCTGCCGTCCGCGCTGTCGACGAGGTCGGCGTGGCCGGTGTTCTGCACCGGGTGGTTGGTGCTGCGGTGGCTGAGCACGGGGTTGGCCGGTGCGCCGACGTACGGTCCGTCGGGCCGGTCGGCGCGCGCGATCGAGACGCTGTGGCCGCGTTCGGTCCCGCCCTCGGCGACGAGCAGGTACCAGTACGCGCCGCGCCGGTACAGGTGCGGCGCCTCGGGGTGGGCGAGGCCCGTGCCGCTCCACAGCCGTCGGGGGGTCTCGAGGACGGCCCCGGACTCGAGGTCGACGCGTGCCTGGGCGATCCCGACGCCGTCCGGGCCGGTGGCGCAGTAGGTCACGTAGCACGTGCCGTCGTCGTCCCACGCGAGGTCGGGGTCGATGCCGTGCAGGCCGCCCAGGAACGTGGGAGCGGTCCACGGTCCGGCCGGGTCCTCGGCGGAGACGACGAGCTGGCCCGGGCGGTCGGACACGTCGGTGGTGATCAGCCAGAACCTGCCGTCGTGATGGCGCAGGGTCGGGGCGAACACGCCCCGGCTGGACGGGGCGTGCCCGGCCGGGAACTGGTCGGGCCGGTCGAGGATGTTCCCGACGAGGGTCCAGGTGAGCAGGTCGCGGCTGTGCCAGAGGGGGACGCCCGGCGCGTACTCGAACGACGAGTTCGCCAGGTAGTAGTCGTCCCCGACCCGGCACACGGAGGGATCGGGGTGGAAGCCCGGGATGATCGGCACGACGCTCGTGAGCGCGTCGGGCGCCTCGTGCGGTGTCCGCGTGCGGGCAGGGGTGGGCTGGGTGCTGGTCGTGGTCACTTGATTCCTGTCGCTGCGATGCCCTGGATGAAGTAGCGCTGGAGCGCGACGAACAGCAGGAGCACGGGGGTGATGATGAGCACGGAGCCGGCCAGGAGGACGCCGTAGTTCGTCGAGTTCTGGCCGACGGAGTAGAGCGAGAGCGCGACCGGCAGGGTGTACATGTCCTCGGACTGGGCTACCACCAGCGGCCACAGGAAGTTGTTCCACGACCCGAGGAAGGTCAGGATCGCCAGCGTCGCGAGCGCCGGGCCGCACAGCGGCATGACGACGCGCAGGAAGATGCGCAGCTCGCCCGCGCCGTCGATCCGGGCGGCCTCGATGAGCGAGTCCGGGATGTCCTGGATGAACTGACGCATGAGGAAGACGCCGAGCGGACCGGCGAGGAACGGCAGGATGAGTGCCGGGTAGGTGCTCACCATGCCGAGCTTGCTCACCACGACGAAGAGCGGGACGAACGTGACGACGCCCGGGACCATCAGCGTGACGAGCACGAGCGTGAACACGAGGCGCTTGCCGGGGAAGTCCAGCTTGGCCAGCGCGTATCCCACCATCGAGCAGAACACGAGCGTGCCGAGGACGGTGAACACGGCGACGACGACGCTGTTCATGAAGAACGTGCCGATGTCGAGCCGGCCGAACCATGCCGCGAAGTTGTCCCAGGTGAACGTCTGGGGCCACCAGGTCGGCGGTCGCTGCCGGAGCTCGGCCTCGGTCTTCACCGAGCCGAGGAACATCCACGCGAAGGGTATGAGTGTCGCCACCAGTGCGAACGTCAGGGCGGTGTAGGCGAGGACGGTGCCCGACGGGCTCCGACGCCGTGCCGACGTGACCTTCCGGGTTCTGGTCGAGCGCTCGGAGACGGCCGGGGCCGTGGTTGCGGAGCCCATGGTCACTCCTTTGTCCGGAAGGCACGGAACTGCACGATGCTGAGCAGCGCGATCGCCACGAAGAGCACATAGCTGGCTGCCGACGCCGTCCCGTAGTTCCCGAAGCCGAACTGGTTGAAGGTGAAGTAGCTGATCGACAGGGTGGAGTCGAGCGGGCCGCCCTTGGTCATGACGAAGGGCTCCTCGAAGAACTGCAGGTAGCCGACCGAGAGCAGCACGGCGCCGAGCAGGAGCGTGGGGCGCAGCATCGGCAGCGTCACGCGGACGAAGCGCTGCCACGCGCCGGCGCCGTCGACCTCGGCGGCCTCGACGACCTCCTGCGGGATGCCCTGCAGGCCGGCCAGGAAGATGATCATGAGCGTGCCCATGTTGCGCCACACCGCCATGAGGATCATCGACGGCATGGACCAGGCGGTGGAGCCCAGCCAGTCGGGCCCGGTGATGCCGATCGCCGCCAGCAGCGTGTTGAGGAGGCCGTCGGGCTGCAGGATGAACCGCCACACCACGGCGACCGCGACGATGCTGGTGACGACCGGGGCGTAGAACCCGACGCGGAACACGGTCCGGAAGCGGGTGATCGCGCCGTTCAGGGCGACCGCGAGGGCGAGCGCGACGGCCATGGTCAGCGGGATCCCGACGCCGACGAAGTACAGCGTGTTGACCATCGAGCGCACGAACTGCTCGTTCTGGAACAGGGCCGTGTACTGGTCCAGACCGACGAACGCCACCGCGAACGGCGTGGGGATGTCCGTGCTGCGGAAGTCGGTGAACGACATCCCGAGCGAGCTGATCAGCGGAAAGACCATGAAGATCGCGAAGCTCGCGATGAACGGCAACGAGAAGAGGTAGGCGACGACCGCCGTGCGGCGCCGTCTCGCGGCGGCCGGGCCGTGGCCCGCGCTGCGCTCCCGCGCAGCGGGGGCCACGGCCCGGGTGAGGACAGTCATCGCCCGGTGCCCAGCGAGTCGGCGGTGGACTGGAGCTCGGCCAGCGCGTCCTCGACGCTCTTGCCGCCCCGGAACACCTGCTCGATCTGGGTGTCCGCGGCGGCCGAGACCTGGGTCCACGAGACGAGCGTGGGGGCGATCTTGACGCTCTGGAGCTGCTCGCCGAAGACGGCGACGCGGGGGTCGGCGGTCAGTGCCTCGTCGTCCCAGGCCGCCTGCTGGGCGGGGAGGTCGTTGACGGTCTCGAACCACTGCGCCTGGACGTCCGGCTGGCTCAGCCACTGGATGAGCTTCCAGGCGGCGTCCGGGTTCTCGGCGTCCTTGAACACCCCGAGGTTCGAGCCGGCGGCGAACGACGTCGAGGTGCCGTCCGGGCCGGCCGGGATCGTCGCCACACCGAACTTGTCCTCGAACCCCTCACCGCCGGCCAGCTCGAGACCCGGGATGTCCCAGGGGCCGCTGAGGAACATCGGGACGTCGCCGCTGACGAGATCGGCCGAGGCGGAACCGGACTCGGTGTCGGGGCTCTTGTCCGCGAGCCCTTCCTCGAAGAACGAGTTGAGGTACGAGAGCGACTCGACCATCTGCGGGCTGTCGAGCGTCCACTCGGTCTGGTCCTCGTTGATGACCTCGGCGCCGTTCGACCAGGCGAACGGAAGGTTGCTGAGGAACGCGTTCCACCCGCCGGACGGCAGCGAGATGCCGAACTCGGCACCGGTCTCGTCCTGGTACGCCTTGGCCAGGTCCTTCAGGCCGGCCCAGTCGGTGGGGAAGTCGTCGAAACCTGTCTCCTTGAGCAGGTCGGTCCGGTAGAAGATGACCCGGGTCTCCACGTACCACGGCACGGCGTAGGAAGCGCCGTCGAACTCGGTGGACTCGAGCGCGAAGGGGAAGACGTCGGAGGTGTCGATGCTCTCGGGCACGGGCGTCAGGGCCGACCGGAACCCGGGCATCCAGTCGCTGCCGAGCATCCCGATGTCGGGCGTCGTGCCGCCGGCGATCGCCGTCTGGTACTTGTTCTGCGCCGAGTCCCACGGCACGGCCGTGACCTCGACCTGGACGTCGGGGTTGGCCTCCTCGAACGGCTTGACGAAGTCTTGCAGCGCCTCTCCCTCGGTGCCCTGGGCCCAGACGGTGACGGTGCCGGTCGCGGGACCGTCGCTCAGCTCGGCAGCGGCGCCGCCGGTCTGTCCCGGGCTCTCGGCTCGTCCGCAGCCTGAGACGAGGAGGGTGGAAGCGGTCGCTACGGCGAACGCGGCCAGAAGTCTGTGTCGGATCATCGTTGTTCCTTCATCGGTGCGTGCGGGGTGACGTTCGCTCGCGGCATTGCGGGCGGGCCGTCCTGCAGAATCTAAGCGCTTAGATTTCTCGGCGCAAGAGGCAGATGTGACACCCGTGGGTGACGTCAGTGCGTGCCGCAGCTGCTTCCGACGAAGACTTCGCAGGTCAGCACGGGCGCCGGGGCGACGGCGTCCTGCCCGTCGAGCGTCCGCGACAGGATCTCGACGGCGGCACGCCCGATCTGCTCCATCGGCTGGCGGACGGTGGTCAGCACCGGAGCGGCGATCCGCCCGGCGAGGATGCCGTCGAAGCCGGTCACGGCGACGTCGTCGGGCACGCGAAGCCCGGCTGCCCGCAGCGCCACGATCGCGGCGAGGGCGGACTGGTCGGTGTCGCAGACGATGGCCTCCGGCCGCTCGGGCCGCGCGAGGATCTCCGCGACGGCGCGGAGCGTGGACGCGTCGTCGCCCGCGTGGGCGGGGACGATCTCCGGTGCGGTGATGCCATGGGTGCCCAGAGCGCGCTCGAAGCCGCGCCGCCGGGCCTTGAACTCCTCGGTCCCGAGCTCGCCCACGTAGGCGAAGCGCCGGTGGTGGTGCTGTTCGACGAGGTGGAGGGTGAGATCGTGCATGCCGCTCTCGTTGTCGACGAGGACAGTGCGTGCGTCGTCGCGCTCGAGGCCCCCGAGCTCGACGACCGGGATGCGCGCCGTCACCTGGCGGCGCGCGTTGTCCGTCAGCGCTCCGGCGAACGCGATGAGCCCGTCGACGCGTCCGGCCACCTCGATCACGTGGGGCAGGTGGTCGGAGGCCCGGTTGCCACCGAGCATGAGCGCGTAGCCGCGGCGTCGGCACTCGATCTGCACGCCCCGCTGCACCTCGTCGGCGTAGAGCGGGAAGAGGCGCCCGTCAGGTACCGGTGTCTCCGTGTCGGTGGCCGGCTTGTCCTCGTCGGGGTCGAGCAGGTAGTCGTAGGAATAGATGCCGATCGCGCCGGTCCGGCCGCGGGCCAGGCCTCGTGCGCTCCCGCTGGGCACATAGCCGAGCTGGTCCGCGGCCTCCATCACGCTCCGGAGCGTCTGCGCCTTGACCTTGTCCGGCCGGGTGAAGGCGAACGAGACGGTGGCGATGGAGACTCCTGCGAGCTCCGCCACGTCATAGACCGTCACCTTGCGCACGATGCCCCCTTCTGATTCCGACCGCCCACATTACCTGTCGGTCCTCCTGCGAGACTCGTCCTGTGCCTGGGGGAAGAGTTTCACCTGCGCGTCGGCCGCTTCCGGCGTGCGGCCGTGAACCACCATGCCGGAGGCCGAGATCCTCCCGGATCCGGCCTCCGGCGTGGCTGGTGCCTCGATCCACCCCACAGGGGCCGGTGGTCCCTGGGAGGTTTGCGGACCAGGCGTCCTAGCGGGCGAGGGCGGCCGACGCCCAGCGATTGTCGTTGTCCAGCCGGCGGTCGTGGATCATGGACTCGATCACGTCGACCACCCGTTCGGCGGCGTGGCCGTCGCCGAACGGGTTCGGAGCGGAGGCCATGCGCTGATGCAGTGCCTCGTCGGTCAGCAGCTTGCACACCGTGTCGGCGATGCGGGCCGCGTCGGTGCCGACCAGCACGCCGCCGCCCGACTCCACGAGCTCGGGGCGCTCGGTCGTCTCGCGGGTGATCACGACGGGCACGTCGAAGGCGGGGGCCTCCTCCTGGATGCCGCCGGAGTCGGTGACGGCGACGGTGGCCCGTGCCAGGACCTGGCAGAACTCCGTATAGGGCAGCGGCTCGGTGAGCAGGATGTTCGCTGTGTGCATGACCGTCGGAACGATCGCCTCGCGCACCGTGGGGTTGGCATGCAGGGGGACCACGACCAGCACGTCCGGGAACGCCTCTGCGACCTGGACGACGGCCTGCGCGATCTGGGCGATCCCGTTGTCCCAGGACTCGCGGCGGTGTGCCGTGACCAGGACCAGCCGCCGCCCTTGGTCGAGCGCGGCGGCGAGCTCGGGGTCGCTGATCCGGCCTGGACGGGACACCGTGTGCATCAGTGCGTCGATGACGGTGTTGCCGGTCACGATGACGTCCTGCTCCGCCACGTGCTCGAGGGACAGGTTGCGGGCGGCCAGCGACGTCGGCGCGCAGTGCCGGGCGGCGATCGCGCTGATGAACTTCCGGTTCCCCTCCTCGGGGAACGGCGAGTAGACGTCGCCGGTGCGCAGCCCTGCCTCGACGTGCACGACCGGGATCTGCCGGTGATAGGCGGTCAGGGCGCCGGCGAAGGCGGTGGTGGTGTCGCCCTGCACGACGACGGCGTCGACCGGGTGCGCGTCGAGGTATTCGCTGAAGCCGCGGATCGCGCCGACCAGGACGTCGTCGAGCGAGTACCCGCGCCTCAACAGGCCCAGATCGTGGTCGGGGACGATCTCGAAGAGGCGGTTGACCTGATCGAGCATGCCCCGGTGCTGGCCGGACGTGACCACGAGAGGCGTGTGCTGGTCACGGCGTCTGAGCTCGTTGACGACCGGGGCGAGCTTCACGGCCTCGGGCCGAGTCCCGTAGAGCACTGCGATCTGGCGGCGAGCGGTGCGGTGCATGGTGCTTCTTTCTGCTCGTGCGTACGGCCCGCAGAGGTCGAGCCAACGTGACCGACGCAGCCGCGCGGGACCGGTGACGGCCACGTCCGTGATCTGTCCTTCATGCGTGCGACCGCTCGACCTCGGGCCGGGCAGCGGCGTCCAGAGCACGCGAGGTGAGGCCCGCGGTGACGAGCAGGCACAGACCGAGCAGCCCGGCGAGGTTTCCGACGACGACGTGACGGGCGACCTCGGTGGCCTCGCTGAACGCGGTGCCGACCACCTGGCTCGCCGCGATGCCCACCAGGACGAGCGCCGTCGAGGCGAGGCGGCGCGCATGGCGGCCATGGACCGGTGAACGCGCGATGACGAGCGCCAGCCAGGCGAGCAGGACGCCGAGGACGGCCGCCCCAGGAATTCCGAGCGGGGCGAGCTGGGCCTGGCGGCCCGAGAAGAGCGTCACCCGTTGCTCCTGCTCGCCGGGCAGTCCGCTGGTGGCGTCGAACGAGCCGAGGCTGCCTGGCCGGCCGTCGTTCATGGCGCGCACCGTGCCGTCGAGCCGGTCGTACAGCACGGCCGGATGGGACAGGACGTAACCCCAGACGCGGACCGGGTTCGGGTCGACGTCGGGCCAGCGTTCCCAGCCTCGGATCGAGGAAGGAGACCAGACGGGGATGCCGAGAAATCGCGCGGCGTCGGACGGCAGCCCCATGGCCTCCAGCTCGGGACCCGGCCGCGCGGCGTCCGCCAGGATCCCCGTGCTCACGTAGTCCCAGGTGTCATTCTTGCGCTGCTCGGCGGAGACGCCCAGGAAGGTGCCGGCCGCGAGCGCGGTCAGCGCGACCATGAGCACCACCGCTGCGGCACGGCCGCCCCGTTCGCGCGAACGGTGGGCGCGCACGGCCAGCGCCACGCCGAGCGGCACGACGGCGAGCGCGGGCACCGGCCCGGAGGACACGAGGACCGCGCTGCCCAGGCCGAGTGCGAACCGGCCGGCCCAGCGGATGCGGCGGGAGGCGTCGAGCAGGAGCCAGCCCATGCCGCACAGGACCAGTCCGACGATCCCGGCCGCCTGCGGGTACAGGCTTGCCGCGTATCCCGCGAACGAGGCGTCCATCAGGAGGATCCAGGTGAGCGCCGTCGCGACGGCGCGGCCGTAGCGGCGCCGGCGAGCGGCCTGGCCCACCAGGGCGGCGGCGAGAGCGGCCAGCGCGCAGTAGGCGACGGACGACACACGCAGGTCGAGCGTGCCCAGACCGAGCGTCGTGGACACGGCCCGGGCGATCGTGAGACCCGCGAGCTGTGGCCACGGGGGCGGCGTCCCGGCCGCGTCGCACGACGAGCTGTCGTCGGCCACCCAACGCAACATCGCGAAGGTGAAATACTGTGTGCCGCCTTCGGGGGCGATGCCGAGACGACAGGCGAGACCTGCGCTACCGCCGCTGTCCGCGAGCCCGATGGCACGCGGGACGAACATGCGCACCAGGCCGAGGGCGAACAGCAGCAGGGCCCATGCCAGGCCGGGGAGCCACCCGCGCGCGGCGGCGGGCCGGCGGGCGGGGGAGTGCAGCGCGCTCATGGCACGGGCACCGTGGCCGCGAGCACCGGTACCTGCTGGCTCGCGGGTGCGGGCGCCTCCCGCGTCCGGGCTGTCTTCGCCCAGGCGGTCTCGCCGCGCAGCACCCGGGCCAGCGCCTTCCAGGCGCACGCGAAGGAGAGGTAGTTGGTGAGCACCATGTAGTTGCCCATCGCGAGTCCGCGCAGCAGACCCACCTTGTGGTCGCGGCGCCAGTACAGCCACCCGTTGAACACCGCCGGGGCGAACGCGAGCAGGTACCAGGCGAGGATCACCAGCACCATGGCGACGGGCGTCGAGGCGAAGTCGAGCAGGGCCGACCCGTTGAGGACGAGGTCCGCCACGCAGACGTGGAACAGGATCGACCAGGGCAGCGTCAGGACCCAGGGCGAGAGGCAGTAGAAGGAGAGCTCCAGTGCCGCCACGTGCGACAGGTGGGGTGAGCGCCAGATCTCCGGGAGGCGTTTGATCGCCATCATGTGGCCCTGGTACCAGCGGGTGCGCTGGCGCAGCAGGAGCGACACCTTTTCGACGGCCTGCTGCTCGACGGACGCGAACGGAGTGGTGGTCAGTTCCCAGCCGCGCAGGGCGAGAGTGATCGCCAGGTCGAGGTCCTCGGTCAGGGAGTCGGTCCAGGGGTGCTCACCGGCAGAGTCGAGCGCGGAGAGCCGGCTGAACTGGGCGTTGCCGCCGAGGCTGACGGTGCCGGTCGCGGAGCGGCCGATCTGGGTGACGCTGGAGGCGCCCCAGAACTCGAAGTCCTGGAAGCGGGTGAGGAACGAGGTGCGGTTGCGGATGCGCACCTGGAGCTGGACACCGCCGACGCCGGGCCGGTCGAACAGCGGCAGCACGTGGTGCAGGGCGCCCGCGGAGAGCCGCCCGTCGGCGTCCATCACGCACACCACCACCCGGCCGGGGTCTTGTCCGAGGGTGTCGACCATCTCCCGGATCCGGGCGAGCCCCGCGTTGAGGGCTGCGCCCTTGCCCTGCCGGGCATCGGGCAGGTCGCGCCGGACCACTTCCACGCGGGCACCCCCCGCGGCGAGGGCGATGGCGGCCGTGTCGTCGTCGGACCCGTCGTCGATGACGATGGTGGTGGTGCCCGGGTTGATCGTCAGCCCGGCCACGGTCCGGCCGACCACCTCGGCCTCGTTGAGGCACGGCACCAGGAAGTACACCGCGAGATCAGGTGCCGCGGCGGCCGGTCCTGTGCCGTAGCTCGTGCCGCCCAGGTGGTCGAGGCGGGTTCCGCTGCGGCGGATCTCCTTGATCCCCGACCACATGAGCAGCGCGAAGTACGCCATCGACGAGGTGATGATCAGCGTGGCGATGAGACTGACGATGCTCACGGATGCTCGGCCCTCGTTCGCCGGGTCCTGGACAGCAGCGCGATGCGTGCGAAGAGCAGCGCGCACAGGCACAGGGTGGCGATCATGAGGATCGAGCCACCGACCGTGTGCGACCAGCCGAAGCCGGACTCGCCCCAGTGGACCGTTGCCTCGGTGATCAGCACCATCCGCGCCGTGTTGACCACCACGAGGAGCACGACCGTGACGCTGCCGGCGACCAGCAGCCGGCCGGCGCCCGCGCGGCGCCACACGGCGAGCAGCAGCGCGGTGACCAGGAGAACACCGCCCACGAACCAGGCCGCGGAGCACTCCTCGGTGATCGTGAAGCCGCCCCACACGGGGATCGCACCCCGTGCGGCCTGGTAGTAGAAGACGTCCTCGGCCGGGAACACCTTCGCTGCCCGGCCCAGCAGGTTCTCCAGGGACCAGGCCGTCAGCAGGGCCTCGCCATGCCGGAACAGGTCCATGACGAGGATGGTCGCGACACCGGCTGCCGCGACCGGCAGCGCGGCCAGGACTCGCAGCGCCGTGCGGCGGCGCGCGGGCGGCGGCGCGGCGGCAGGGGAGCCGCCGTCGGCCACCGCCGGGATGGGCGGGGCGGTCACCGCTCGCCCGTCACTTCGAGCCGACGGCGCGACCGGCTCGCCCGGATGAGGATGAATCCGCCGACGACGCACGTGATCGCGGCGACGGCGAGCCACAGGCCGTCGAAGCCGGTCTGGGCCAGCGTGCCGGCTCCGACGACGCCGGTCGCGACGCCGCTGCCGACGCCAGGGGTGTTGTACATGTCGCATTCCTCTCGGTACGTGGGCCGCACAGATCGCGGCCCTCCTCGTGGACAGACGCAGCCGGTTGGCTCCGACTACGGCCCGGTTCTGTGTGCTCGGTCACCCGGCGCCCGCGCGGCGCGCAGCCCTCGAAGGTCGGGAGGCAGCGCGCCGTGCCGGACAGGTCCGGACGTCGCCGGCGGTCAGGCCCGCTCTCGGTCGCGCAGTCGGTGCGCGCCCAGCAGAGCGCCGCCGCCGAGGATGCCGACGGCCGCGATGCCCGGCGCGATCATCGGAACCGGAGGGTTGTCTGCCGCGGTCACGGTGATCGTCACCGTCGCGGTGTCCGAGTACTCCCCGGTGACGTCCTCGGTCCGGCCGTACTCGAAGGTGTCGGTGCCGACGAAGCCGGGCGGCGGCGTGTAGTAGACGTATCCGTAGCCGGCGTCCGTGACCGTTCCGCCCTGCTCGGTGGGGCTCTGCAGGTAGTCGAACCACCCGTGCGAGCCCTCCGGCAACGACCAGGCGTCGTTGGCCAGGGTGTCGATCTCGACGGTGGTGTCAACGGTCGTCGTGGCCTGGTCGTCCTCGAGGTCGTACCCGGGGCCGGGGGCCGCGTGGGCGGGCCAGGCTCCGGCGGCGGCGAGGGCCGCGCCGAGACCGACCCCGGCGGCCAGCCTGCTCAGCGTTCGCATGCGTTGCATGGTTCTCTCCTTCGATCGTTCCGTGGGATGTCGCCCGCGTGACCTCATGACGCGGGAGCGTGCACAGGTGCAGACGACGAGTGCGGCATCAGGTGACGGCCGCCCCCGGTCACTCCGGGCGTGGCTCGGCGCCCGTGACCTCCTGGACGGAGGTCGCCAGCCACGGCGCGATCCACCGCATGCCCGCGCGCGTGAAGTGCACGGTGTCGATATAGGTCGGTGCCTCGTCCGGCGTCTCCTGACGGCACTCCCGGTCCGTGCACACGAACTCGTCGAGCTCGAGCATGCTCACGGTGGCGGGGTGCTCCGCGGCGAGCTCTCGGAGCAGGTCCGTGTGACAGGCGGCGTTCTCCGGGGTCGCGATGGGCGTGAACCTGCGGGAGCTGGCCAGCAGCACCTGGCGCTGCGTGCCGTCCGCCGTCAGGATCTCCAGGGCGGAGGCGAGCTGGTCCCGGTACCGGTCGGCGTAGGCGGGCGAGCACGGCTCCGTCCACCGCCCGCCCACGCGCTGCTCGGCACCGTCCCAGGCGAGGTTGACCAGCACGACGTCGGGCGCCGACTCGCGGACGGCGTCGCGCCACCGGTCCTCCCAGGGCAGGCAGCCCGGCGCCGGGCCCTGCTCGATCGCGGTGGTGCGGCTCGTCTCCGGGCTGAAGATGCCGCAGCCGTTGAAGGCGGCGTCGGTGACGGAGAAGTCATCGGCGGCGAACGTGGTGAGCGACGTGGCGAAGTCGTGGCCGAGCGAGTCGCCCAGCACGAGCACCCGTACGCCGCCGGTACCCGACTCCTGACGGACCATCGTGGGCGACACCACCAGGGCTGCGCACACCGCGGCGGTCAGCACGGCGAACGACGTGCCCCCGGCGCGGTTCCACCGGCGCAGGCGTACGGGCTCGCCCACGATGTGGTGCAGGAACAGGGCGATCACGACGGACCAGGGGATGCCCATGAGGGCGATCGTGGCGGGACCCGGCACCTCCGCGGTGCGCTGCAGGACCCAGAAGACCGGCACGTGCACCAGGTAGAGCGAGTAGGAGGCTTTCCCCAGCTCCACCAGCGGCACCGACGCGAACGCCCTGGCCACCAGGGTGTCCTCCCGGGTGAGGGACAGGATCAGGGCGGCGCCGAGGACGGCGACCACCGTCAGGCCGCCCCACCGGTACAGCCACGGCGCCTCGTAGGTGTCGGTCCCCACCGAGACCACGACGATCGCGCCCAGCAGCACCACTGTGACCAGGCCCGCGAGCGGTCTCGGCAGACGCCGTCGCGCGACCGGTCCGCGCGCCTG
The DNA here is from genome assembly GCF_040655935.1 of Promicromonospora sp. NPDC050262. Lineage (NCBI taxonomy): Bacteria > Bacillati > Actinomycetota > Actinomycetes > Micrococcales > Promicromonosporaceae > Promicromonospora > Promicromonospora sp. NPDC050262. The sequence goes on from NZ_JBFAKX010000017.1 coordinate 65,619, forward strand.
GCGCCGCAGGCTCGCGGCGGTCACGAACGCGGCGCAGGAACCCACCATGAGCCCGACGCCGTGCGTGTGCGTGCCCAGGTACATCAGGTCGGCGTTGCCGCCGTCGTACTGCAGCACGGTCACCGTGGTCATGGCGATCGCCAGCCCCGCGGCGATCACCGCGATCACCGCGCGCCGGCCCCGGGTGACGACGGCGCACACCAGCGCCAGCAGCGGCGGCCACACCAGGTAGAACTGCTCGGTCAGCGAGAGTGACCACATGTGCGCCAGGGGGCCGGGCACGCCCATCGCGTCCCAGTAGGCCTCGCCGCGGGCGATCTGCTCCCAGTTCGCGACCTGGAGCAGGGAGGCGAGGCCCTGCTGCAGCACGCGGTCCGCCTCTTCCGGCCGGCCGAGCAGCGTCGTCGCCACGGCGGTTGCTCCTAGCGTGACCAGCAGCGGCACCAGCAACCGCTTGGCCCGGCGCCAGTAGAACGACCCGAGGCGGATCCGCGCGCTCCGGGACTCCTCGCGCAGCAGCGTCAGGGTGATGAGGTAGCCCGAGAGGACCATGAACAGGTCCACCCCGAACAGGCCGTTCTCGTACAGGCCCGTGTGGTACATCAGCACCGACAGCACGGCTACGCCGCGCAGCCCGTCCACGGCCCGGAAGTACACCGACGGCAGCGGGGGCGGTGGCACCGGGAGGGTGGCGGACCGCACGTGGCGAGGGGGCGCGGCGGGGGGAGCGGTGGTCGTCACGCGAAGTACTGACGCCGTCGGGCTGCGCTGATGACGCTGCCCCCTTGGTCTCGAAGAGGATCGGGCGCGGAGCGCAGCACGACGCCCCGCCGCTCGTGGAGGAGAGCGACGGGGCGTCGGTCTACGGGTCGAGGGGGACTTCTCTCCCGTAGGTCTGTGTGGGCCTGCTCAGGCCTTGGTGGTCATGGTCCGAGCGGCGTCCAGCTTGGTGCTGCGCACACGGCGGACGCCGGCCGCGGCACCGGTGGCCAGGAGGCCGGCCGCGGCGAACGCCGGGGCGACCATCGGTACGGCCGGCTGGACGTCGTGGGTGACGTACAGGTCCCTTATCGTGCTCTGGCGGTTCCCGCCGCTGGTCCCGGTCAGCGAGAGCTGGGTGATCGGCTCGGACGTGCGAAAGGACGAGACGGTGTTGCCGTTGGTGCTGCCGTCCGCCGAGGTGCCCTGAGCCCCGCGGTAGCAGAGCTGGCGCGTGTTGGGGTTCCAGGTGTTGTCGGGGTCGAGCCGGACCAGCACGACGCCGGGGGAGAGCTGCGCGCATTCGCGGGAGGCCCCGTCAAAGCCGTTGAGGTTGTGCACGTCGAACGTCGCCGTGACGGGCTTGCCGAACGTGAGCGTCCGGGTCACGTCGTCCCGGACGTTCCCCCCGGTGCCGGCCAGACCGCCCCGGCCCGTCCAGGTAAGGCCGTTCGCCGTGGTGCCGGAGTTCGACCCCCAGGACACCGGCTCGGTCACGGGCGCCGCCGAGGCGGTCATCGCGCCGGTGCCGAGCAGGAGCGCCGCTCCCAGCCCGACGGCGGCCATGCGTGCCCGCAGGAGCCCACGGCCGCTCTTGATCTCATGAGAGGTGTTGCTCATGTGTCTTCCCTTCTGTGTGCGTCCGCGACGGTGAGGTACGGCGGTGTCGCGGCTTGCAACCGGATGGACGGGGCGCGGGCGGGGCGGTGACGGCTGACGTGGCCTGAGCCGCCTCGGCCGTCACCGCTTCGGCGGTCCATTGGACCGTCGAAGGACATACCCCCGAGGGCAGGTTTCGGCGGGACGGACACGTTCACCTACACGCGATCTGCCACCCAGCCAGTGTCGTGCACCCCAATTCCTGAACGATTGTCAGCGCGCGAGCACGCGCCCGTGCCGCGTGGACGACCCCGCGCACCGCTGCTTCGACGCACGTCATCTCACGCGACCGGTCTCGTCTGTTCTCCCGAGCGCGGACCTCATCCGCGCGGCAAGGGCGCCCCGCAGGGCGCATGAGCAAGGGAGATATCTCGTGACTCGACGTATGACATCGCGAGCGGTGGCCCAGGGCCGTCGCCTCGCAGCAGTGGGAGTGCTGACCGGGGTCCTCGCCGGCGGGCTGGGCGTCGCGTTCGCCGGCTCTGCCGCAGCTGCGGCACCGACGATCGACTGCTCGACGGACCCGGCGATCTTCAACACGGGCTACAACGTGCAGACGGGCGGCATCCTGCCGAACGGTAGCCGAGACCAGCACTGGCAGGTCGCTGGCCCGCACTACCCGATGGAGACCAACGCCTCCCGGACCGTGACGGAGGTGCCCGCGGCTCTGCCCCCGGCGAACGCGACGTGGACCGCCGCCTACGCCAAGCACGAGCCGTACTGGCCGGGTGGCACGCAGTACTCCGACGCGCAGTACGTGTCCAAGGAGGCTCCCGGCCAGACGCAGCCGAACGTCGCCGCGAGCTGGTACTACCGGTACGACTTCAACCTCGCCCCGGGCGTGTCGCTGGAGGAGCTGAGCCTGGACTTCTACGCCGACAACGCGGTGATGGAGGTGTGGGTGAACAACACGGCGCAGAGCTCGAAGACGACCGGTCTGCCCGCGCTGACGTCGCCGTACCCGTACTGGAACGCCGGTTTCCACGAGGGCGGCCAGGCCTCGGTGACGCTGGGTGACGACTGGCGGAGCGGCGCGAACAGCATCATCGTGCAGGTCACGAGCGCACCGGGCGCCGAGGGATTCCTCGCGCGCTTCACCGGTGAGTTCGCGTGCGAGCCGGCGACGCTGGTCGACGACTCGGCGTCCACCGAGGTCGACACCCCGGCGACGATCGACATCGACGGGAACGACACGATCCCGGAGGGGTCGACAGGCTGGGCGGTCGACGAGACGTCGACCGAGGGCGGCACCGTCGTCGACAACGGTGACGGCACCGTCACCTACACCCCGCCGGCCGGGTTCACCGGTACCGACACCTTCACGTACCGGGTGACCGGCCCGGACGGCGTCGAGGTCGAGGCGACGGTGACGGTGACGGTGACCGAGGGCGAGGAGCCGCCGGTGCCGGCGCTGAGCCTCACGGGCGCGGCGCTCGCACTGGTTGGCGCGGGCGCCCTCCGCCTCCGTCGGCGCATGACGGCCTGACGGACGACTGGTCCTACCGACAGAGGTGGGTGGTCGCGGCACGGCTCGTGCCACGACCACCCACCTCGCTGATCCAGGGAGAAGACGTGCACGTGACGACGCCACCGCCGAACCCCGCCGTCCTGGCCGCCCAGAACCTCGCCGCGCGGCCACCCTGGCCACGTCGCGCCGCCGCCGCACTGCTCCGCCTGCTCGCGCTCGTGGCCCTGCTCGCCGGGGGAGCGGCGACCTTCCTGGTCGAGGAACGATTCCGGTTTGCCGAGGCGGCGTGGACCGCATGGGTGCTGGGCGGCCCGCTCGAGCGCCCGTCCCGGACGCTCACCACCGAACCGGTGTTCCTGTACCAGCAGGTACCCGGTGACGACGGGTCGTGGGCGGGGCTCGCTGTCACGACCGCGTGCACTGCCGCTTTCTACGTGGGTGGCGTGCTCGTGGTCGGCGGTCTCCTGCTGCTCTCGCGGCGTAACAGCGTGCCGCGCGTGCTCGCCGCGGCGTCGGCCGCCGTGGCACTTCTTGCCACGGTGAACACCGCCCGCATGATCCTGATCGCCGAGGCGCAGGCCCGCTGGGGCGCGCAGGGGTTCGGCTGGACGCACACCGTCGTCGGTTCGTTCCTGATGGTCGTGACGCTGGGCGTGTGCGCCGTGCTGTTCGCCCGGCTCGGCCTGCTGCGCCGCGGTAGCTGACCGCTCTCACCCCTTCTGACCAGGCGAATCACCCTCCCGATCACCTCTGTGGCGTGCGACACCATCAGCCGTCCGTCGCGTCTTCACCATCGCGCACACGGGTGCGCCGACGGCTCCGCCGGGACGTACCGGTGGGCCGTCGCGAGGAGGGGAGCTCAGATGTCGGTGACGACGGTGACGTGGCGGCAGGTGGTCGGTGTCTCGCAGAGGCCTGTCGGACGTCCGGAGAGCACGGCGGACGACCAGGACGACCCAGGCGACATCGAGCTCTTCGACCGGGCCCGGTCGGGCGACGTCGCGGCGATGGACCTGGTCTGGCGGCGTCATTACTCGTACGCGCTCAAGGTCGCACGCCGTTACACGCGGGACCTGGGCGACGCCGACGACCTGGCGGCGGAGGCGTTCGTCCGGATCCTGTCGTTGCTGCGCGAGGGGCGGGGGCCGCGAGAGTATGCGAAGACGTACGTGGCCCGCACGGTGCGGAACATCGCGACCGACCGCTCGCGCAAGAAGGTGCTTCCGACCACGGTGATCGACGAGGCACACGAGGTGCCCGCGCACGACGACACCGCGGTGGCCGTCCTGTCGTCCATGGAGCTCGCCGACGTGCTCGCGGGCCTGGCCGCGTGCCCGCCCCGCCAGCGGTACGCCCTGGAGCGCACGGTGTTCGAGGGAGTGTCCATCTCCGTGGTGGCCGCAGACCTGGGGATCTCGAAGAACGCCGTCGCGGCCCTGCTCGTGCGGGCCCGCGAATCGATCCGGCGGTTCGTCGCCCGGCGGATGCACGAGCAGTCCTGACCCCCTGACCCAGGGCACTACGAGGCCCCGTCCGCGACGACCAGCCTCCGCAGTGCCACTGGGTCGTCGGGCAGTGACCGCACGGTGATCCGCACCGGCGTGCGCAGCACACCCGCACCGTGCCGGGACAGCCGTGCCAAGGTGGTCCGGGCCACCTCGACGGCGGCCCGGACCTGGCCCCGGGGCTCCGACCAGCCGAGCACCATCGCCACGCCGTCGTGATAGCCGGCCGGCAGGTCGGCGTCGAAGGCCAGATGCACCGCCTCACCGAGCAGCACGTCACGCTCCCAGTGCGCGAGCTGGGTGGCCGCGCCGGCCGGCCCACGCGCACCGTCTTCGTCCCGGTCGAGCCTGCCGTCGAGGGTCACGAGCACGGGTGACCTCCCCTCGCGCGCGCTCTGGACGCCCGTGAGGACGTCGGTGGCGCGCTCCAGGAACTCCTCCCGGCGGGGCAACCCGCTCATCCCCGCATGCGCGGGCAGCTCGCCCAGGCCGGCATCGGCGGCCTCCCAGCCTGCCGCGAACGCCAGCAGGACCGAGGGGGGCACCGGTTTGACGTGCACCGCGTAGAGGGTGCTCACGTCGCGCAAACCCTCCGTGACACCGACGCCGCTCAGCGCTCGCGCCGTGCCCAGCGCCTCGGCGTACGTCTCGGCCGGCAGGTCGTTGAGCACGGCGTCGGCCAGTCGCACCGCGGCGGGCGCCGGCCAGTCGTCGGGCATGCGCCAGCCGTCGGCGAGCGAGCGTCTGCGCCAGCGTGCGCAGAGGGTGCCGAGGGCGTCGTCTCGTGCGGGTGTGGTGTCCATCGGGGGGCTAGACGGGACAACCACCCGTTGGTGACGCGCGCAAGCCAGGACGCCCCGGTCACCCCCCGGATCACCCCGCTGTGATATGCGTTTTGGGCGCTTTGCGACCTAAAATCCGAGGAAATCCGGCGTGCACGACGCCCGGTCCACAGAGGCCTGGGTGGGCAGCGTCATGCCCTCGTGCGGGCGCTACACCACGGCTTCAGGAGTGCGTACGCATGCTCGATCTGCCCCGTCCTGCTTCGGCACGGCGGTCGTCCCCGGCGGCACCGGTCTCCGACGAGGTCCTGCTCGACGACCTGCGCGCCGGCCAGGACCAGGCCTTCGCCGACCTCTACGTGCGGCACCGCCGCACGGCGTACGGCGTCGCACGGCAGGTGGTGGGGAGCGGTCCGGCCGTGGACGACGTCGTGGCCGACGCCTTCACGTCGCTGCTCTCGTCGGTCCGCGCCGGGCGCGGACCGACGACGAACGTCCGCTCGTACCTGCTGACCAGTGTGCGCAACGCCGCGATCGGCCACCTGCGGGCGCGGGAACGGACGGTGCCCGCCGAGGCCCAGGTGGTCGACCGCCCGCACCACGACGCCGACGCCCTGGTCGCGGCGGACGACGAGCACCGCGTGCGCCGGGCGTTCGCCGCTCTGCCGCCGCGCTGGCGCCGGGTGCTCTGGTACGCGGACGTGCACGACCTGGCCCCCGCCCACGTCGCCCCGATCCTCGGGATCTCGTCCAACGCCGTCTCCACGCTCGTCCGCCGCGCGCGGGAGCGGCTCCGGCGCGAATACCTGCAGGCACACCAGGACCGAGTGGCCCCCGGGTGCGAGGACTACTCGCCGCACCTGGCCCGGTACGTCGAGGAGACGCTGGCCGCGCCCCTGCAGCACCGGGTCGGGGTGCACGTGCTGGCGTGCGAGCACTGCACCGCCGCCGTCGAGCAGATGCGGGACCTCAGGCGCCGCATGCGCGCTGTGCTGCTCCCGTTCGGCCTGCCCGCCGCAGCGGTCGCGGAGCCGCGTGGCCGGCATGACCGGAGGCGTAGGAGAGGTTCGGGTTCCGGCGCGCTCGGCGCAGGAATGCTCGGTGTGGGCGCAGCGACGGCACTCGGTGGGTGGGTGGTGCAGGCTCTCCGACGGCCGTGGTGGCCCAGGCCACGCGGCACAGAGCAGGCTGTCCTGCTGCCGGTCCTGTTCCTGGCGATGAGCCTGCTCACGCTCGCGGCCGTCGCCTCGTCGGACGTGCTCGACCCGGCCGGCCGGATCGAGCCCCCGCCTGTGGCGGACGCCGGGACGGCCGGGCCGGACGCCACTCCGCCTCCAGAGCCCGGGGCACCCACCCCGAGCCGTCCCGGCGGCGGGCGTGACGGAGGCACTCCGCCGACCGGCACACCGCCGGCCGTGTGGCCCGGCGACGGACAAGCCCACGACAGGTGGCCGTTCGACCAGAGCTCGTGGGTGAGCGACGGCGGCACTGCGCAACCCGGGGCCAACGACCCGCGACCGGACCCGGGACCGCGGCCCGTGCCGGAACCCGGACCCGGGCCCGGGCAGACGCCGGCGCCGTCGGCCGCCCCGCCGCCGACCAATCCGACGCCCACGCCCACGCCCGAGCCGGAGCCGCTCGTCCTGGAGGTCGAATACGACGACCTGGGCGACCTGGTCCCTGGCCGGTCGGGCGTGCTGGGCGCCACCGTGCGCAACCCGACCGCGGACGCCACCGGCACCGTGTCGGTCGACGTGACCCTGCCTGCCGGGGTCGAGCTGGACGTGGCGGGCGGCAGCCGCGCCGTGTCCGGCTGGACCTGCGCCGCCGGGACGCCGGACGGCCCTGCCTGCACCGTCGACGGCGTCGCAGCGGGCGGGACGTCCACCCTGCTGGTGCCCGTGCTGGTCGGCGCTGACACCGCCGTAGGCGCCGCCGACCTCCGGCTGGACCTTCATGGTGACGGCGTCGCCCCCGCAGGAGTGGACGCGACCGTGCCCGTGAGCCAGAGCCCGTTCACAGCCCGCTATGTCGCGACCGGGCCCGTCGAGGTCGCCGTGGTCGGCGCACCCGTACTGCACTGCGACCCGGCGGAGGCCGGGTGTGCGGCCGTCGTCGACGGATCCGCCACCGGAGCCGCACAGAACAACAACGCGTGGAACATGGTGACCGTCGACGCCCTGGGCACGGGGAGTGCGTCCTCCACGGCCGAGCTGGCACTCCCTGCCGGGTCCGAGGTGGTGGCCGCCCGGCTCTACTGGTCGGGGAGGTGCGCGGGGGACGTCGCGCCCGTCCGGGTGGGCGCCCCGGGGGCCGTCGCGGAAGCCGTCGCCGGGCCGCTGAGCATGTATCGCAGCGGCCAGCGTTACCAGGCGAGCGCCGACGTGACCGGCCTCGTCCGCTCCGGCGGCGCCGGGACATGGGGCGTGGCCGACGTGTGCGCCACCGAGGGGGTCGGGGCGAACGCCGGTTGGGCGCTCGTGGTCCTGCACCGGCCCGCGGGCACCGGCGCGGCCGGTCGTGGGCTCGCGATCGTTTACGACGGGCTGATGGCCGTGTCGCCCTCCGCCGATCCGCCGCGGTTCGCGGTGGCGGGCCGGCCGGGTACAACGGCCCGGATCGGTGCCGTCGCCTGGGACGGCGACCGGTCCGGCGCGACGGACCGTCTCGAGCTGGACGGCACGCCGCTGGTCCCGATGCTCTGGGGTGGCGCCGGGGAGGTGGGTACAGGCTCGGCCGGGAACGCGTTCGACTCCACAGCCTGGGGCTCCGCGTATGCCAACGCGCTAGGGGTCGACGTCAAACCGTTCCAACCGGTGGCCATGGCGGCGCCGCGGGCGGAACTCGTCGCGGTGGGCGAGGCGGACGCGTACACGCTCGGCGTCGTCACGGTCGCGACGGGGAGCTAGGCGGGGCATCTGCGGGGTCTGCGCCGAGCCGTGCCCGGACCATCGGATCGAGCAGCCCCAGCTCGCGGGCTCGGCGGAGCGCGGACGTCCGGTCGTGCACCCCCAGACGCCGGTACAACTCGCGGATCTGCGTCTTGACCGTGTTACGTGACACGAATGACGCCTTGGCCACCTCGGTCGCGTTCAACCCCTCGGCCAGGCGGTGCAGCACTGCGAGCTGCCGGTCCGGGATCACCACGAACTCGACCGGAGCAGGCTCGCCGCGCCGGTACAGGACCTGCTCGATCCGCTCGCGTACCGGCGCCGGCGCGTCGTCCACGATACGGCGCAGCACGGCGGGCGACGCCCACCAGTACGGCAACGAGCCGCCCACCTCGTGCGCCAGTGCTGCTGCGCGCGACAGCTCACGGTGTACGCCGTCGCCGTCGGGCACGACCGCCAGGGCACACGCCGCCAGCAGATGCGCCTGGAGGCGTATGCCTGGCGTAGCCCCTGGGCTCGCAGCAGCCACATCCCGGAGCGCGTCGTGCGCCCGGCCCTGAGCCAGGTGGATATGGCCGTTGAGGAGCGCGGCGGCGGACGTCCGTGTGGTGAGCGCGTCGGCGACGACGACGGCCTGGGTGCCACGCCCGACCGCCAGGAGGAGCAGTCCCAGGTCGAGCGTGAGGAGCGGTGGGATCCGCACGCCGGTGTCGGTTCGGCCGCCGTCGGACGGGGCGAGCCCGCGCTGCGTGAGCACGTCCCGCAGCCGGTCCACGGCCGTCTCCTCCTGGCGGCGCAGCGCGGCGAGCGTCACCTCGGCGTGCAGCCCGGCGAACCACAGGTCCGTCCCGGCGGCTGCCCGCGCGGTTGCCAGGAGCGGGCCGGGCGGGTCGGCGTCGAGGTGTTCGAGCTGAACGAGGGCGGAGGCGAGGACCGCGGGGTCGCCCACGGCCTGCCGCCACCAGGCAGGCGGGTCGGGCAGCGCCGTGGCTTCGGCGGACCAGTCGGCCGCTGCCCGAACTCCTGAGTCGAGCGCGTGGATCAGGGCACTCAGCTCCGCCGCGGCGGCAGCCAGCGGCAGCGCGCCGGCCCCGACCGCCACCTGGTATGCGGTTTCCGTGCGTCGCAGGGACTCGTCGAGCAGACCAGTCTCGGCTGCGGCGAGGGCGGCTTGGAGCTCGACGAGCAGTCGTGCCACATCGGGTCCGCCGCCGGTGTCCAGCAGGCGGCGGGCCGCCCGCAGAGCGTCGTCGGACCGACCCGCCCTGCGGAGGCCTGCGACGTGGATGAACGTGGTGAGCGGGTCCTTGGGCTCGCTGCCGTCCAGCCTGTCGGGTGTGTGCCCGACATCGGGTCGACGGTTCCCGGGCGGTCGACCGGGCGTGAACCGGAGATCGCCGGGGCGACCCGGGAATCGGCGGGTCACGGACAGCAGGGCCCGCAGCTCGCCTGGCACGTGGGTAGCGGGGACGGAGGCTGCTGCGCCCCACAGGACTTCGTGCAAAGTGGCGTCGTGGCCGTCGAGGACGTGCGTCCACAGGCCCTGGAGCAGGTCGCGCACGAGCTCTGGGTCGCCGGACTCGAGTGCGACCAGGAGCGCCCCGCGTGCGTCCCCGGACTGCGCGCGCCTTCGGGCGGCCTTGGTGGCTCGCTGCGACAGTTCTTCACCGTCGCGGCCGCGCGCATAGTCGAGCAGGGCGCGGCGGGTGTGCGGCTCCAGTGCGAGGACGTCGTCCGGCCCGGCGGGGTCGTCGAGGATCAGGCCAGTGGCGACGAGCCGGTCGACGAACGTGCCGGCGGCCGGGAGTGGCGCGAGCAAGCCGGTGGCGAACAGCTCGGCCCGGCTGAACCGTGGGGCCAGGCCCGCCTCGACCAGGACGGTGATCGCCTCCTCGGGCAGCACACCGCGCACGTACGCGGCGCGCTGTGCCGCGGTCACCGACGAGACCGTCTCGTCGGTGACGGGGCCGTTGCCAGCGCTCGCACGACAGATCTCCCGCAGAGCCTGGTAGACCAATGGAGCCCACCCCGCCGTGGCCGTGACGAGGAAGCGGGCCTGAGACCGGGTGACCGACGTGCCGAGCGACGCTGCCGCGGCCTCTGCTTCATCGGCACGGACGGCGAGGTCGCGCAAGGTCAGCTCCGTGCGGCCGGAGACCGCGTCGGCCGCGTCACGAGCGCGCCCGAGGTGCGAGACCCTTGCCTGGCGATCGTCGCGTGCCCAGTCGTGGGCGGTCGGGACAGGGCCCGGCAGGGGCATCGCTGTCAACGCGACGACGCCGCCGCGCCGCAAGAGACTCGCGACCTGATCCACGAAGACCAGCCCGGGGCCGGATTCCGCGCCGAGCCGGTCGACGACCAGGAGTGCGTCGTGGGCGTCGAGGGTGGCGGCAACGGACCCGGGGGAGATCGCGTCGTGCTCGGGGACCTCGTCGGTGATGTGCCCGAGCCGGGCACGTATGGCTCGCCCGAGCGCGACGCTGTCCACGGCGTCGGACTCCGCGACGTCGACCCAGACCACGACCCGGCCGGCGCGGAGCTGCTGGTGGGACCAGAAGGCGACTGCCGTACGCCGACCGGCCCCACGCGGTGCACGCAGCAACACCAGCCGGGCGGCGTTCGTGGACAGCGCCTGGTCGAGGGCGCGCTCAAGATGGGGCCTACGATGCGCGCCAGGTGGGAGTGCGGGCAGGAGCCTCTCGGCGCGCAGGAGCGACCCTTGCAGGGCCGCGCCGCTCACTCGACAGGGCGGGCGGTTCTCCACTAGGCGGCTCGGGGCGGACGATGTGGCGGAGCAGTGCTCGCGCGCTTCCAGATCAGTGCTTCGATCACACTCGTGTAGGACGCGGCACCCTTCCCAACGTGTCGGGTGACCTGAGTCACACCACGGTCCGTGCCGTGTACCGGCCCACGCGTCGTCGCTCACCGCGCGGGAAGCCGTCGCACCCCTGCTCACGTGCCGGCGGGGGGAGGGAAGCCAGATCCAGGAACAACCTCCCCGGACATCACACCTAGGGCAGGATCGTGGGCACGAGGCCGCCGTCCACGCCGAGCGCTCGCCCCGTGGTGGCGGAGGAGTAGCCCGACGCGAGGTAGGTCACCAGGTGCGCGATCTCTTCCGGCCGGATCAACCGCCCGATGAGCGATCCGGCGACGCGGCCGTCCTCGATGAACTGGGCTTCCTGCTCCTCGCGGCTGAGTCCCGGATAGATGTCGTCCCACATGGCCAGGACGCCGTCGCTCATCGTCGGGCCCGCGAGCACGCTGTTCACCGTCACGCCTGTGCCGGCGAGGGCCTGCGCGTAGCCGCGCGCCACCGCGAGCTGCGCGGTCTTCGTCGTGCCGTAGTGCACCATGTTGGTCGGTGGTTGAACACCCGCCTCGCTGGAGATGAACACGACCCTTCCGTGACCGCGCGACGCCATCCCACGCGCGTAGTGCCTGGTGAGCCGGATCCCTGAGAGTACGTTGATCTCGAAGATCTCCCGCCACCCGGCGTCGTCGATGTCGAACACCGGGCGTGCCGGGAAGACGCCGGTGTTGTTGACGAGGATGTCGACCTCGGGCAGTTCCCTGACGAGGTGCTCAGCGCCCTCAGCGGTGCCGACGTCGGCGACGATCCCCGTTCCGCCGAGCTCCTGCGCGACGGACCTGACCCGCTCCGCGTCGCGGCCGTTGATCACGACGTCCGCTCCCGCTCGGGAGAGTGAGGTCGCGATCGCGCGGCCGATGCCGGCACTGGAACCGGTCACGAGTGCTACCCGTCCGGTCAGATCGATCTGCATCTGCGTTCCCCTTCGAGCCGCGGGAGAGGTGAGGACTGCGGTTGCCGCCGTACCGGCCGGAAGTCCATCGTGACAGCGGTCCTCAGAGGCCGCCTCCGCGTAGCGCACGGACGGTCTCGGAACGTCACCGGTGACCAGCGGTACGACCTGTTCCTGATCGAGTCCGCGACCGTCGACGTCGTGCGGGACGGCCACGGCCACCGCCACCAGAGACGGAAGGCCGACGAGATGGACCAGGCTGTCGGCCTGATCCGGAAGGCCGGTGCGGCGCTCCGCGTGCTCGCACGCGAGTTCGACGAGGTCGAGCGGGACCGCATCGATCACCTGCTGGACGACGACTACCTCGGGACGTTCGACTTCTTGTTCGACCACCGGTTCAACAACCGGACCTTCATGGACCGGATCGACGGCGCCGTCGACCGGGTGCACGAGACTCTCGGGATCGTCGAGCAGACGGACCAGAGAACCGGACGGCGGACGGCTGAGCTCGACGCGCAGCTCGCGGATCTCGGCCGGCGCCGGGAGCGGCTGCTCATGAGCCTCTGATTCCGGTGGCCGTTGCCGGTCACCAGACCCGTGTCACGACCTGTTGCCAGGCTGGTGGCCGCTGGCGAGCTCGTGGGCCTCGGCGGCGAGCTCGGGCCAGTCCTCGGGGTCCGAGATCGTTACCCAGTCGGCGCCGGGGTCGTGCCTGAGGAGCTCCGCGATCCCACGCTTGATCAGATCGTCCGCGCGGCCGGCGGGCAGACGGACGGCGAGCGAGCTGCCCGCAAGGAACGCGAACGCTGTCTGATGGACCACGAGGGCTCCTTCACGCACGGTGACGTCGCGGTCGGGGTCCTGTTCGAGGGCGGTTCTGAGAGCTTCGTATCGGGCGTCCATGGTCATCGTGCTGTCTCCTGTCGTGCACCTGGCGTGGTCTGACGGCCATCTGGTCGATCCTATGGCTCGGCCTCCGAACCGTCCGGGGTCGGCCTTCGCCAGGACGGGCCGATGCCGGCCACCAGCCAGCGGCAGCGCCGACGATGCAGGTGCGGGCCGTCGGCCGCGCCAGCGGACGCTCGTCGGCGACAGCCCGTCCGCAGGGCTCGCACCGGCCGTGGCTTCCCCGGCCGCGGCCGGGTGCCGCCCCTGGCTACGCGCCCGCCCGGCGCAGGCGTTCGGCAGCCTGCGCCCTGAACGCGTCGCGGGAGGCGACGCCGCCCAGTCCCTCCTGGAGGTTGTAGGCGGCCATCCAGAGGCCGGCCGCCCAGGCGACCTCCTGCTCCTGGGAGCCGAACGGACGACCCCGGGCGTCCTGGTAGGCCGCCAAGAACGCCTCGGAGCTCTCGATCGGGGCCATCACGGGCGGCCCGTCGCTGGCGAAGGCCCCGCTCGCCGCTCCCACCAGCGCCGCCTCCGGTTGCCACGCGAGACTGTCCCAGTCGTGCACCGTCCGCACCTGCCTGCCGACCCACCGGAGGTTCTGCGCCTCGAAGTCGGCGTGGCCGAGCACGGACGGCAGGTCGGCGGCGAGCAACCGCCGTCTGGCCCGCTCGGCGGCGTCGACGTCGGACGCGCGCAGGGCCCCGTCGGCCCGGCCACCGGGTTGGTCGTGCGTGGTGCCGTCGGTCGCGGGCCATACCCCGCCGTCGGTGTGGTCCCAGCGCACCCACGGCGGATTGGGCAGCGGCGGCGGGACGGTCACGTCCGCCAGCTCGGCCATGAGCCAGGCGAACAGGCGCGCGCAGCGCACGGCGATCTCCGGCGACGTCCCGTGCAGGATCTCGCCGTCGGGCCGGAACTCCTCGGCGTGCACGGCCAGCGAACCCACGCGGGTCGCCGGCGTGAGCGGCCGGGCGCACGGGAAGCCGCGCTCGGACATACGGGCCTGCGCCGCGACACAGGACGCGGCGCGGCCGTCGTCGGGACGCGCCTTGACCACCACGTCCGTGCCGTCGCGCAGGCGGAGACCGAGCACCGTCGAGACCTGGTGCACCCGCAGGAGCACACCGTCGGGCGTGCTTCCGAGCTGATCCGCGCACCATCGGGGCAGCCAGTCCGGGAGGTCGGTCGTCGGCACACGACGACTCTCCCATGGGCGTCCGTGTGTACGCACGGACGTCGTGGTGACGACGGCAGGGCACGTCTACGTGCCCTGCCGGCTCCCGGTGCCGACGGGCAGGCCCAGCGTCGACAGCCAGACGTGGGCCAGGGTGGCGGCGGTCTCGTCCACCAGGCCCCCCGTGACGGCCGCCTGGTAGAAGGCCCGTTCGGTCATCCAGACCAGCGCGCTGACGACGGCGGCGGCGTCGTGCGGCCCCGGGCCGTGCGGCACGCCGGCGCGCTCGGCGACACCGCGCATCGTGTCCGCGAGCGCGACGACCGCCGACCGCCACAGCTGCTCGACCGCGGGAACCGACGGCGAGAGCTCCACCGCGGCCCGCATGACGGTCCCGTGCTCGCGCCACATCCGGGCGGTCCACGCGATCCCCTGGCGCACGGCGTCCTCGGGGGCCACGCCGTCGTCGGTACCGTCGATCTCGGCGCGGAGCCGGGTGACCGTCCGCTCGACCAGGGCGGCGAGGACCTCGTTCTTGGAGCCGAAGTAGAAGTACAGGGCCCCGCGGGTGATCCCGGCCGCCTGAGCGATGGTCGCGACGGTCATGGCGTCGTACCCGTCGGCGGCCAGCTGCCGCTCGGCCGCGTCGAGGATCGCCCGCTCGCGCAGGTCGCCCTTGGTCGGTGTCGCGCGCCGGCGACGTCCGCGCGCCCCTACTTCGTCGTCCACCCCGTCACCCTACCCGCCGTCGAACATAATTGACACTGTGTCGACTATTGTCGGCGCGATGTAGACTCGTCGTCATGACAGACAACCACAGCACGAAGATCTTCATCGTCACCGGCGCGAGCTCCGGGCTCGGCCGGGCGATGGCGCAGGCGGCGCTCGACGCCGGTCACACCGTCGTGGGAACCGTCCGCAGGCAGGCCGACGCCGAGGCGTTCGAGGCCCTGGCTCCGGGCCGATCGGTCGCCCGCACCCTCGACGTCACGGACGACGACGCGGTCTTGCGGACCGTCGACGAGATCGAGGACGCGGTCGGGCCGGTCGACGTCGCCATCGCCAACGCCGGGTACGGGCACGAGGGGATCTTCGAGGAGTCGACGATGGCCGACCTGCGCCGGCAGTTCGAGGTGAACGTCTACGGCACGGTCGCGTTCGTCAAGGCCGTCCTGCCGCACATGCGCGAGCGCCGCCGCGGGCACATCCTCGGCGTCACGTCGATGGCCGGACTGATCACCGTTCCCGGCACGTCCTTCTACCAGGGCAGCAAGTACGCCGTCGAGGGCATCCTGGAGACCGTCGGCAAGGAGGTCGCGCCCTTCGGGATCCACGTGACCGCCGTCGCGCCGGGATCGTTCCGCACCGACTGGGCGGGCCGTTCCATGGTCCGCGCGGAGCGTTCCGTCCCGGACTACGACCAGGTCATGACGCCGGTCCGGGAGCGCCGGCTGGCGGCGGACGGCCGCCAGCTCGGCAACCCGCGGGCCGCCGGCGAGGCGGTCCTGAAGATCGTCGGCGTCCCGAACCCGCCCGCCCACCTGGTGCTGGGCTCCGACGCGCTGCGCCTGGTCGCCAACGGCCGCGCCGCCGTCGACCAGGAGATCCAGCAGTGGGCGGAGCTGTCCCGCACCACGGACTTCCCGGACGGCGCACAGCTTCCCGGCTGACGGCGGGGGACGGGACTTCGGGGTAACGGCAGGGCCTCCCACTGCGGCCGGGCCGTACGTAGCGTGGAGGTCATGACGAACTCCATCCCCACCCTGAACCTGAACAACGGCGTGGCGCTGCCCGCCCTGGGGTACGGCGTCTTCCAGACCCCGCCCGACGAGACGGTCGCGGCTGTCGAGGCCGCGTTGAGCGTCGGCTACCGGCACGTCGACACGGCTGCGGCCTACGGCAACGAGCGTGAGGTCGGCGAGGCGATCCGTCGCTCCGGCGTCGACCGGTCCGAGATCTTCGTCGAGACGAAGGTCTGGATCAGCGACTACGGGTACGACGCCACGCTGCACGCGTTCGACAAGAGCGCGGGCAAGCTCGGCGTCGAGACGATCGACCTGCTGATCCTGCACCAGCCGCTGCCGAGCCGGTTCGACCTGACGATCGAGGCCTACCGCGCGCTGGAGACCCTGCTGGCCGACCGGAAGGTGCGCGCGATCGGTGTCAGCAACTTCATGCCGGACCACCTGGAGCGGCTCGGCGAGGCGACCACGGTGGTGCCGGCCGTGAACCAGGTGGAGGTGCACCCCTACTTCCGGCAGCCCGAGGTGCTCGCCGCGGACGCTGCCGCCGGGATCCTCACCCAGGCGTGGTCGCCCATCGGCGGCATCACGTTCTACCGCGACGCCGGCCACACCAGCACGCTGGAGGACGCCACGATCGTCGGCATCGCGAAGACCCACGACAAGACGCCGGCCCAGGTGATGCTGCGCTGGCACCTGCAGCAGGGCCGCTCCGCCATCCCCAAGTCGGTCACGCCGCACCGCATCGCGGAGAACTTCGACGTGTTCGACTTCGAGCTGTCCGGCACGGAGCTGGCCGCGATCGACGCCCTGGACACCGGACGCCGCGGTGGTCCCGAGCCCGCCGACGTCACGCTGGAGACCTTCGGCCGCGAGATCCCGGAAGCCTGACCGGTATGTGCCCTATGTTTCTCGCGTGACGACCCCATCAGCCCTGCACGAGCTCTGGCACGACCCCGAGTTCTGGGCGCGGTACACCTTCGCCCATGAGGACGGCCCGGGCGCGGACCGGCTCGGTGCCCTCCAGGATCTGCTGGACGAGCACGATGACCTTGACGACGACGTCGACGACGAGGACGACACGTCGCTCGACGTGGCCTTCGAGGTCGACGCCGGCCACCACGTCGTGCTGAGCATCGACGTCTCCATCGACCTCCACAGCCTCGGCGTCACCACGCCCGGCACCACCGAGCCGGCCGAGCTCGGCTGGGACGACCTCGCGCACTGGCACCCGTACGCGCTGCGCTGGTCGGAGCTCGACCTGATCTGCCGGGCGATCGCCGCGAGGAACCCCGAGCTGCCCCCGGGCGCGGCGCTGGCCCTGCTGTGCCGCTTCGCCGCCGTCTTCGACGACGACGACGTGGACCAGGCCCTCGCCGCCGTCGACGAGGCGTACGCCGCGCTGCGCCCCGCGGACTGGGCGGGCTACTGGCCGCGCGGCACCGACTGGCTCGAACGCGCCGACTTCCGCGGCGAGAACGTCACGTGGCAGCGCGACGAGGCCGGCAACCTGTGGACCGGCGAGCGTGACGTCGACGCCGAACCCTTCTACAGCACCCGGATCGGGCCGGACACCGGCGCGGGCGACGGCTTTCCCCACGCCCAGCTCCGGGCCGTGCTGGACGCCGCGACGGCGACGCTCGCCCGGTCGGCGACGTCTGGCTAGCCCGCGGAACCCGCCTGGCCCGCGGCGGCGCAGGTGATGCAGGTGCGGGCCGTCGGTCGCGCCAGCAGGCGCTCGCGGCCGATGGCTCGTCCGCAGCGCTCGCAGCGGCCGTAGGTGCCGGCGGCGATCCGCGTGAGTGCGGTGTCGACGTCGGCCAGGTGCTCCGTCGCCGTGGCCAGCAGCGTGCTCGCCTGCGAGCGCTCGAAGGCGATCGTGGACCCCTCGGGATCGTGCTCGTCGTCGGACGCGGAGAGCTGTGTCGCCTCCACCATCGAGGCGATGCTCCCGGTCAGGGAGGCGATCAGCTCGGACGTCCGCTCGCGGTCGGCGACCAGCAGCCCGCGCACCTCGGTGATCGGATCCATCGCCCTGCCGCCCTCTCCTCCCGACGAGCCCTGCTCATGATGGGCCCTTCTCATGTTGGACCCTGCTCACGATGATGCGGGCGGCGCGAACGGTCCGTCCAGCGCCGCCCACTGCAGGAGCAGGATGGTCTTGCCGTCGACGATGCGGCCGTCGCGAGCCATGGCGAGGGCCTCCGCGAAGGGCACCTCCAGGACCTCGATGTCCTCACCGTCCTCCTCGAGCCCTCCGCCGGCCCCGGTCCGGTCGGCCGGCGTGTAGGGGGCGGCGTAGTGGTGGAGGCGTTCGGTGACGGAACCGGGGCTCATGTAGGCGTCGAGGACGTGGGTGAGCTCCCCGAGCGTGACGCCGAGCTCCTCCGCGCTCTCCCGGCGGATCGCGGTGTCGGGGTCGTCGGCGTCGAGCAGTCCGGCGGCCGCCTCGACGAGCATGCCGTCGGGGTGCCCGTCGACGTAGGCCGGGTAGCGGAACTGACGGGTCAGCAGCACGCAGCCGCGTGCGACGTCGTAGGGCAGGACGACGGCGCCGTTGCCGCGATCGTACGTCTCGCGCTGCTGGGACTCCCACCGCCCGTCGCGGCGCCGGTAGTCGAACGTGGTGCGCCGCAGGACGTGCCAGCCCCGGGAGGTGAGCTCGACGTCGCGGACCACGACGCCGGGGTTGCGGTCCAGGCCGCGCCCGGCCTGGTCGAGGCCCGTGCGACCCCGGTGGTCGGGCACGTCGACGCCGGGGCGGTTCGTCACGTGCAGGGGCTGAGGCTTGTCGGTCACGAGTGCTACCGTACATGCAGAAACGTGCAACAACGGGAGAGAATGCGGATGCTGGCTGCTGAACGTCGAGATCACCTGCTCGGAGTGCTGGCCCGCGACGGCAAGGTGGTGGCCAAGGACGTGGCCGCCGACCTGGGGATCTCCGAGGACAGCGTGCGGCGCGACCTGCGGGACCTGGCCGCCGAGGGCCTCGTCCAGCGTGTCTACGGCGGCGCGCTCCCGGTCTCGCCGGCAGTCGTCGACTACGCGACCCGGCAGTCCGTCGCTCCCGACGGCAAGCGTGCGGTCGCCTCGGTCGCCGCCGGCCTGGTGCGTCCGGGTGGGGCGGTGATCCTCGACGGCGGCACCACGGCGCTCGCCGTCGCCAGGGCGCTCCCGCCGGACCTGGGATGCACCGTGATCACGCACAGCCCGACCATCGCGGTGGCCCTGCTCGACCACCCGGGCGCGGAGATCTTCCTGCTCGGCGGTCGGGTCTTCAAGCACTCGGCGGTCGCCTACGGCGCGGCCGCCGTCGAGGCGGCGCAGAACGTCTCCGCGGACCTCTGCCTGCTCGGCGTCACGGGGGTGCATCCCGAGGCGGGCCTGACCACGGGGGACGCGGAGGAGGCGGCGATGAAGCGTGCTCTGTCGGCGCGGGCCGCGGAGACCTACGTCCTCGCCTCGTCGGAGAAGATCGGGACGGCCTCGCGGTTCCGGGTGCTGCCCTGGGAGCGGGTCACCGGGGTGATCACCGACGCCGACCCGCACGACGCGGTCGTCCGGCAGGTCCAGGAGCTGGGCGTGGAGGTCCTGACCGCCGGTTGAGACCTCGGGCGACCGCGCCGACGGGAGGTCGGCGCGGTCGCCTCTGCGTCAGACGGTGACGAGCACCTTGAGCGCCTCGCGCGCGTCCATCGCCGCGTACCCCGCGGGCACCTCGTCGATCGAGAGGGTGCGGTCGAACACCCTGCCGGGCTCGATGGTGCCGTCGAGGACGAGCGGGACGGCCTGCTCGATGTAGGCGCGGACCGGGGCGGGCCCGCCGGTCAGCGTGATGTTCTTGCCGAACAGCGAGCCGAAGCCGACGGGCGCGTCCTCGTACTGCGGCACGCCGACGCGGGAGATGACGCCGCCGGCCCGCACGACCCCCACGGACTGCGTGTAGGCGGGCATGTGGCCCACGGCCTCCAGCACGACGTGGGAGCCCTCGCCGCCGGTCAGGTCGACGACCTGCTGGATGCCCTCCTCGCCGCGCTCGGCGACGACGTCGGTCGCGCCCCACTCCCGGCCCAGGTCGGTACGCGCCATATGGCGGCCCATGAGGATGATGCGCTCGGCGCCGAACTGCTTCGCGGCGAGCACCGCGGAGAGGCCCACGGCGCCGTCCCCGATCACGGTGACCGTCTGGCCCGGCCGGACGCGTGCCATGAACGCGGCGTGGTAGCCGGTGAGGTAGACGTCCGAGAGCGTCAGCAGCGAGGGCAGGACCGCCTCGTCCTTCTCGGTCACGCCGGGCACGGGCACGAGGCTGCCGTCGGCGAGCGGGATGCGGGCGAGCTCGGCCTGCAGGCCGGGGGTCTGCGGGGTCGCGTAGAAGCCGCCGTGCGGGCAGGCGGTCTGGAAGCCGTCCCGGCAGATCGGGCAGGTGTTGTCCGCGAACGCGAACGGCGCGATCACGAGGTCGCCCGGGCGGACGGCGGTGACGGCGGAGCCGACCTCCTCGACGACGGCGAGCAGCTCGTGCCCCATGGTCTGGCCGTGCTCGGTGCCCGGCATCGAGTGGTAGGGGTGCAGGTCGGAGCCGCAGATGCAGGTGCGCACGGTGCGCACGACGGCGTCGGTGGGCAGCCGGACGGTCGGGTCGGCGACGGTTTCGACGCGGACGTCGCCCGCGCCGTACATGACGGTGGCCTTCATGGTGTGTGGTCCCTCGGTCGGTGCGGTGTCCTGTTCAGTCTTGGCGGTGGTGCGGGGGAGAGGGAGTCCCTGGCGTGGGGTGTACCGACAGGGCACCCCGCGCCCCGGGCGTCCGACCTAGCCTGGAGGCATGGACAACCGAGCAGAGGTCCGTGAGTTCCTCATGACCCGTCGCGCCCGGCTCACGCCCCAGGAGGCGGGGCTGCCCGCGGGCACGCACCGCCGGGTGGCGGGCCTGCGCCGCGGCGAGGTCGCCGGGCTCGCCGGCGTCAGCGTCGAGTACTACGCGAAGCTGGAGCGCGGCGCGCTGGGCGGCGCGTCGGCGGCGGTCCTGGACTCCTTGTCCCGCGCCCTGCGCCTCGACGACGCCGAGCACGCCCACCTGCTCGACCTCGCCCGTGCGGCCGACGGCATCCCGTCCTCGGGGCGCGGCCGCCGTCGGGCCTCCCGCCCCGGAGCGCCCCGGCCGAGCCTGCAGTGGACGCTCGACTCCATCACGGACTCCGTCGCGGTCGTCCGCGACCAGCGGCAGGACCTCGTCGCGGTCAACGCCCTCGGGCGCGCCTTTTACTCGCCCCTGATCGGGGACGGCGGCCGGACGCCGAACTTCGCGCGCTTCCAGTTCCTGGACCCCGCGTCCCGCGAGTTCTACCCGGACTGGGACCTCTTCGCCGGGATGTGCGTGGCGATCATCCGCGCCGAGGCCGGCCGCGACCCGCACGACAAGGGCATCCAGGACCTCGTCGGCGAGCTCTCGACGCGCAGCGAGACGTTCCGCACGCTGTGGGCCGAGCACGACGTGCGCACGCACGGCGCCGGCACCAAGCGGTTCCGGCACCCCGTCGTCGGCGACCTGACCCTGGTCTACGAGGAGCTCGCCCTCACGGCCGAGCCGGGCCAGGTGATGCTCGTCTACAGCGCCGAGCCCGGATCGCCGTCGGCCGAGGGCCTGCGTCTGCTCGCGTCCTGGTCCGCCGCGGAGCCGCGGCCGACGGCGGCGCCGTAGCCCGGCTGTCCCGCCGCCCCGCGGGTCGGCTCAGAGCGGGGTGCCGGTCTCCTGCGCCAGCGCCGCCAGGAGCCGGTCCTGGAACGCCACGTCGAGGGCCGCGCCGTGCGGCTGCTGCCGTTCCTGGTGGTACCAGTAGCCGCCGGTCGTCAGCGCCTCCGGGTCGTCGCTGGTGACGAGCCACTCCTGGGTGCGGTGCCCCAGCTCCAGGTCGTCCGGGGCGCCGGCCCCGCCCATCCGGGTGGGCACCCACCCGGGGTCGACGGCGTTGCTCAGCACCCCGGGGCGCAGGCGGGCGACGGCGGCCACGAGGGCCGTGACGAAGAGCTTGCTGTCGCCGTACGAGCCCGGCGTCCGCCCCTGCCAGTCGACGCCGTCGAGCACCGGGCGGCCGCTGTAGTGCGAGCCGCTGCTCAGGTAGACCAGGCGGCGAGGCCGGGGCAGCAGGGCCGTGAGCAGGTACGGGGCGACGACGTTGACCGGCATGACGGCCCGTCCGCTCCACACGCCGGCGTTGTGGATCACCGCGTCCAGCGGGGCGTCGTCGGCCAGCGCACCGGCGAGGCCGCAGACGTCGTCGCGCTCGGCGAGGTCGCCGACCACCAGCCGGGCGCCGCGGTCGACCAGCGGCCGCAGGGTCTCGGCGCGGCCGGGGTTCCGGGCGTGCACGACCACGTCGTGGCCCTGGGCCAGGAGAGCGTCGGCCGCGAGGCGGCCCAGGCCGTCGGCGGAACCCGTCACGAGAATGCGGCTCATAGATAGATCATCCATCGCCTCGGTCCGGCCGGTCCCGTGATCCGGTGTCACGATGGGCTGGTGAGCGATACGCGAGACCTACCGGTCCTGGTGGGCGTGGACGGCTCGGACTCGGCGACACGGGCCGTGCGGTGGGCGGCGCGCGAGGCCGCCCGGCGTGGTGCGCCGCTGGTCCTCGTCAGCGTGTGGACGCCGGTGCCCCCGGGCGTCCCGCACGCCGCGACGCTCGGGCCGTACGAGGACGGGCTGATCGAGCAGGGACGCCAGTGGCTCGCCGACGCCGCCGCGGCGGCCGCGCAGGAGGCGCCCGACGTCCCGGCCGGCACGAGGCTGGCCAGCGGCTCGGTGGCAGGCCAGCTCGTGGGCAGGTCGGCGGCTGCGGGCCTGGTGGTGCTCGGCTCGCGCGGGCTCGGCGGGTTCACCGGGCTGCTGGTGGGCTCGATCGCGGTGGCCGTGGCCACGCACGGGCACTGCCCGGTCGTGGTGGTGCGCGGCACACCCGCCCAGGAGGGCCCGGTGGTGGTCGGCGTCGACGGTTCGCCCACGAGCCAGGCGGCGATCCGCTTCGCCTTCGACGCAGCCGCCCTCCGCGACGCGCCCCTCGTCGCGGTGCACGCGTGGCGGGACGCGTCGGCCGCGGCCCGGCACGGGGTGCAGGACCAGCGCGTGCAGGAGCACGGCGCCGAGGCCCTGGAGCGCTGGCTGGCCGACGCCAGGGCGGACCACCCGGAGGTGCGCGTCGAGCGGGTCGTGGCCCCGGACGGCCCGACCGCAGCCCTCCTCGACCGGGCCGAGGGCGCCCGGCTCGTGGTGGTGGGCTCCCGCGGGCGCGGGGGCTTTCGCGGCCTGCTGCTGGGATCCACCAGCCAGGCCCTGATCTACCACGCGCCCTGCCCGGTTGCGGTCGTGCCGCCGGCAGAGTGACGGGCGCCACGTCCCGGGTTGCGGCCATGGCTTGACGCGGGTGTCCGAAGGATTAAGTTAGGTCAGGCAAACCTAAGTCGCACCACCACGCCGTCCGGTCCGGGCGGCGTTCCTTTCGCCTGCACGAGGAGCCTTCCGCATGCCCTCACACCTGCCCGCAGTGACGCAGCCAGTGCCCACCGCACCCTCGGGTTCGAGCCACGACACGACCGCGCTGTTGCGCGGGGCCACCGCGAGCACCTATGCGGACACCGTCCGCGCGGTCGCCGACGACATCGCAGCACGGCTCACCTCCGTCACCCAGCCGTTCTCGGGCGCCAGCCGCTCCGAGCTGCAGGGTCTCGTGGACGCCGTCGACCTGGACGGCCCGCCGTCGGGCACGCGGGCGGCGCTGCGCGAGGCCGCGGACCTGTACGCGAAGCATGCGATCTGGTTCCACGAACCCACCTACGCCGCGCACCTGAACTGCCCGGTCGCGCTGCCCGCCGTGGGCGCGGAGACGATGCTCGCCGCGATCAACACCTCGGTCGACACCTACGACCAGTCCACGGTCGCCACGCTCATGGAGCGGCGCCTGGTCGAGTGGACGGCGGGCCGGATCGGCTTCCCGGTCGACGGCGAGATCGGCGGCGACGGCGCGGAGGTGCACCAGGGCGCCGACGGCATCTTCACCTCGGGCGGCACCCAGTCCAACTTCCAGGCGCTGTTCCTGGCCCGGGAGCGCGCCCGCCGCGACGGCGTCCGCCTGGAGTCCATGCGGATCCTCGCCACGGCGGCGAGCCACTTCAGCGTCGCCAAGTCCGCCCTCCTGCTGGGCCTGCCGCACGACGCCGTGGTCGAGGTGGGCACCGACGCCGACGGCCGGATGAGCCCGGACGCCCTCGGCCAGACCCTCGTCGACATCGAGCGCACGGGCGACACGGTGGTCGCCGTCGTCGCGACCGCCGGTACCACCGACCGCGGCCGTATCGACCCCCTGGTCCCCATCGCCGACCTGTGCGACGCCGTCGGCACCTGGCTGCACGTCGACGCCGCCTACGGCTGCGGCCTGCTGGTCAGCCCGACGCGCCGGCACCTGCTCGACGGCATCGAGCGGGCCCGCAGCGTCACCGTCGACTTCCACAAGTCGTTCTTCCAGCCCGTCTCGTCCAGCGCGCTCATCGTGCGCGAGCGGCCCGACCTCGCCCCCGTGGCATGGCACGCCGACTACCTCAACCCCCAGGAGAACGCGGAGCCGAACCAGGTCGACAAGTCCCTGCAGACCACGCGCCGCTTCGACGCCCTCAAGCTCTGGGTCACGCTGCGCGCGCTCGGGGCGGACGGCGTCGGCGCGATGGTGGACGCCGTCTGCGACCTCGCCGCCGCCGTGCACCAGGACCTCGCCGACGACACCGACTTCCGCCTCGTGGGGACCACCGACCTGTCCACGGTCCTGTTCCGCTACGAGCCCGAGGGTCTCGACCCCGAGCGCGCCGACGCGCTCGTGCCCCAGGTGCGGCGCGTCCTGTTCGACTCGGGCCGCACCCTGGTCGCCAAGACCGTCATCGACGGCCGCCCCTGCCTCAAGCTCACCCTGCTCAACCCCGACGCCACGCTCGCCGACATCCGCGGTGTGCTGGAGCTGGTCCGCTCCGCCGCCCACGGGCTGCTCGCAGGCGAGGCGCTCGCGGACACGGAGGAGCCGCCGTGCCGGGACGTGCACCCGCGGCTGGAGCGCGGCGAGGGGGAGACGCGATGAGCACCGACCAAACGGGTACCCGACAGATGAAGGTCCACGACCTGCTCGGCATCGGCATCGGCCCGTTCGACCTGGGCCTCGCGGCGCTCGCCCAGCCCCTGGACGACGTCGACGCCGTCTTCCTGGACCAGCGCGACGGCTTCTCCTGGCACGCGGGCATGCTCATCGAGGGCACCACGCTGCAGGTCCCGTTCCTGGCCGACCTGGTGACGATGGCCGACCCGACGTCGCCCTACTCGTTCCTGGCATGGCTCAAGACGACGGGGCGGCTGTACCCGTTCTACATCCGCGAGTCGTTCTACCCGCTGCGCGCCGAGTACGACCAGTACTGCCGCTGGGTGGCCGAGCAGCTCCCGACGCTGCGCTGGGGGCGGCGAGTCACCGCCGTCGTCCGGGTGGCGGACCCGGCGCCGTCGTCCGGCGAGGGCGGCTACCTGTTCGAGGTGACCGCCGAGACAGCCCACGGCGTCGAGAAATACTGTGCCAAGCACCTCGTGCTGGGCACCGGCACCCAGCCGCGGCTACCCGCCTTCCTTGCTGCCCTGGAGGACGGTCCCGGCGGCGCGGCCGGCCCCGTGGTGCACACCAGCGACTACCTGCCGCGCCGCGCGGAGCTCGCCGCGGCAGGCTCGGTCACGGTGGTCGGCAGCGGACAGTCCGCGGCGGAGGTGTACCGCGACCTGCTGGAGGGCTGCGGCACCGGGCCGGGGGAGCACCGGGTGGACTGGGTGACCCGCTCGCCGCGGTTCTTCCCCATGGAGTACACGAAGCTGACGCTCGAGATGACGTCGCCCGAGTACACCGACCACTACGTGTCGCTCCCGATCGAGCAGCGCGACGTGCTGGGGCGCGAGCAGCGCAACCTCTACAAGGGGATCAGCGGCGACCTGATCGACGACATCTACGACACCCTGTACCGCAAGTCGGCCCTGGGCGCGGAGGTGCCGACCACGCTGCTGTCCAACACGGAGGTGGTCGCGGCGCGGTTCGACCCTGCTGGCTCGGACCCTGCTGGCTCGGACCCTGACGGTGCGGACCCTGACGGTGCGGACGGGGCGGGCGAGTACGTGCTGACCCTGCGCCACGCCCAGCTCGGCACGACGGCGGAGCACCGCACCCGCGCGATCGTCGCCGCCACGGGCTATGCCGCCTCCGTACCCGCGTTCCTGGCCCCCGGCCTGGTCAACCTCGACGCCCGCGGCCGTTACGCAGTGCGCCGCGACTACACCGTGGACGACGACGGGCGGATCCACGTGGTCAACGGCGAGGAGCACACCCATGGTGTGACGGCGCCCGACCTCGGGTTCGGCGCCTGGCGCAACTCCGTGATCCTCGCGAACGTCACGGGCCGCGAGCCGTACCCGATCGAGCGCCGCATCGCCTTCCAGCAGTTCGGCCTGCCCGACGGTGGGGACGGGCCGGGACGGGGCAGTACGCGACCGGCCGAGCACCCGACCGACAACGAGATGGAGGCCGCCCGGTGAGCGCCCCGACGACGGTCCACACGTTCGCGACCCCGACCCGCCTCGGCGAGGTGACGCTCGAACCCGTCGACCCGGTGCGCGACGCCGAGCTGGTGCAGCGCTGGCTGGCGCACCCGGCGTCGTCGTTCTGGCAGATGAGCGAGCTGCACGTCGACGACGTGCGCGAGTACCTGGCCGGCATCCAGGGCCGGCCCGGCGAGGACGCCTGGCTCGGCCGCCTCGACGGCGAGCCGGTGTTCCTCACCGAGACGTACGACCCGCGCGTGCTGCTCGACGGCGTCCACGACACCCAGCCGGGCGACCTCGGCATGCACCTGCTGGTCGCCCCGCCCGCGACCCCGCGGCACGGGCTGACCGACGCCGTGATGACGGCGGTCATGCGGTTCTGCCTGTCGGCTACGGGCGCGGGGGCAGGAACCGGCCGGGGCGCCGTCCGTGTCGTCGTCGAGCCCGACGTCGGCAACCGGAAGATCGCCGCCAAGAACGCCGCCGCCGGGTTCCGTGTGCTGCGCGAGGTGGACCTCGGCCGCGGCGCGCACGCCAAGCGCGCCGCCCTGAGCGTCGCGACCCGCGCCGACTTCGCGGCGTCCGCACTGGGCGACGGGTTCGCGCCCGACGGCGACCCCGCGACCCACCGGCCCGACCCGATGATCGCCACACACCTGAGCGCACCGCTCATGGAGCACGCCCACCGGCACCTGGCGGCCAAGGCCCTGGCGGAGCTCGCCCACGAGCGGCTCTTCGCGCCGGAGCCCGACGACGCCCCGGACGACAGCACGGACGGGAACAGCGCGGACGGGAACAGCGCCGACGGCGCCTACCGCCTCGATCTCGACGGCGTCACCTACCGGTTCACCGCCCGCCGCTACGCCCTGGAGCACTGGGTCATCGACCCGGCGTCCATCCGCCGCACGGCCGACGCCGGGGTGCGCGGCGCCGTCGTCCTGCCCGTGGACGCGCTGGAGCTGATCGCGGAGCTGCAGCCGCTGCTCCAGGTGCCCGACGCCCTGCTCGCGACCTACCTCGAGGAGCTGTCCGCCACCCTGGCCAGCGCGGCCGCGAAGCGGGAGCGCGAGCTCGACGGCACCACGCCCTCGGTGCGCGGGCTGCTGGACGCGGCCCGGACGGCGTCCGGCGCGCACGCCACCGCCGAGGCGTTCCAGCAGGTCGAGGCCGCGATGTCCGAGGGGCACCCCAGCTTCGTCGCGAACAACGGCCGCATCGGCTTCTCCCTGCGGGACTACCGCGCCTACGCGCCCGAGCGCGGGGAGCGGCTGCGCATGCTGTGGCTCGCCGCGCGCCGGGAGCACACCCACCTCGCGCTCGCGGCCGACCAGACCGAGGCGGGCCACTACGGCAGCCCCGGCACCCCGGGCGAGCTGTCCGACGCCGAGCGCGCCGCCTTCGCCGACCGCCTCGCCGCCCGTGGCCTCGACCCCGCCGACTACCTCTACCTGCCCGTGCACCCCTGGCAGTGGGAGCACCGCGTGGCCGTCACCTTCGCGGCGGACGTCGCGCGCGGCGACTTGGTGCCGCTCGGCCCCGGCTCGGACGAGTACCAGGCCCAGCAGTCGATCCGCACCATGTTCAACCGCACCCGCCCGCAGCGGCACTACGTCAAGGTGGCGCTCGCGATCCAGAACATGGGGTTCCTGCGCGGTCTGTCCCCGGCCTACATGCGCGCCACCCCGGCGATCAACGACTGGGTCGCGGACCTGGTGGGCGGCGACGAGACCCTGCGCCGCGCCGGGTTCGGCGTCCTGCGCGAGCTGGCCTCCGTCGGGTACACGGGCGACGTCTACCACCGCACGCCCCAGCCCAACCCGCACCGCAAGATGCTCGCCGCCCTGTGGCGCGAGTCGCCCGTGCCGCGGCTGGCGGACGGCGAGCGCCTGGTGACCATGGCGAGCCTGCTGCACCGCGACGCGAGCGGGGCGTCGTTCGCCACGGGCCTGGTCCGCGAGTCCGGCGTCGCGCCCGAGCAGTGGCTGCGCGCCTACCTCGACGCCTACGTCTACCCGCTGGTGCACTGCCTGCTGACCTACGAGCTCGCGTTCATGCCGCACGGCGAGAACCTCATCCTGGTGCTGCGCGACGGCGTGGTGCAGCGCGCCATCATGAAGGACATCGGCGAGGAGGTCGCCCTGCTGGGCCAGGGCCCCCTGCCGGACGGCGTCGAGCGCATCCGGGCCGCCGTGGACGACGACGAGAAGGCGCTCGCGATCTTCACCGACGTGTTCGACGGCGTGCTGCGGCACCTGGCGGGCATCCTCGCCGAGGACGGCGTGCTGGGCGAGGACCGGTTCTGGGCCCTGGTGGCCGAGACGATCGACCGGCACGCGGCCGAGCACCCCGACGTGCGGGCCAGGACGGGGATCGACCTGCGGGCCGCGCGGTTCGCGCACTCGTGCCTCAACCGGCTGCAGCTGCGCAACACCCTGCAGATGGTGGACCTGACCAACCAGTCCGAGTCGCTGATCTACGCGGGAACGCTCGCGAACCCCGTGCGGCGCCCAGAGAGATGACCCCAGAGAGATGAACCCGGAGAGATGATAGGGAACGTGGACTTCGACCTGTTTCGTGACGACCTCGGCATCCCGCACGTGCGGGCCGCGACCGAGACGGCCCTGGCCTACGGCCAGGGCTGGGTGACCGCCCAGGACCGCGGGCTGCAGGTCGAGGCGGACCGGATGCGGGCGGAGGAACGGTACGGCGAGCTCGCCGGCGCGGCGGGGGAGGCGTGGGACCGGTTCGCCGCGCGGGAGCGGCTTGCCGCCACGGCCCGCACGATCCACGACTCCCTGGCCCGGCCCGAGCGCGAGTGGCTGGCCGCGTACGCGGACGGCGTCAGCGCCGGGCTGCTGGCGGGCGGCCGCGACGTGCCGGAGCTGGCGGGGGTGCCGTTCCGGCCGTGGGCGCCGTGGACCCCGATCGGCGTCTTCCTGGCGAGCCACGTCCTGTTCAACGGGTTCCCGAGCATCCTGTGGCGGGCGCACGTGGCCCGGCACCTGCACGTCCCGGGCGTGCCGCTGGACCGGGTCCTGGGCCTGTTCGTGGCCGACGGCGGCTCCGGGTCCAACGCGTGGGCGGTGCACGGCCGGTTCACCGAGTCGGGCAGCCCGCTGGTCGCGGGCGACCCGCACCGCACGCTGGAGCTGCCCGGCCCGTACCAGCAGGTGCGGCTCGCGTGCACCGACCCGGCCGCGCCCTACGACGTCGTCGGCTTCGCCTTCCCGGGCGTGCCCGGGGTGCCGCACTTCGGGCACGCGTCGGGACCGTCGTCAGCCGTGGCCTGGGGCATCACCAACGCCGCGGCGCACCACGTCGAGGTCGTCTCGGACGGCGCGGACAGCGGCCGCCCCGAGGGCTGGCGCCTGCACTGGCCGGCCCGCGAGCTGTCCGACGTCGGCGTGGCGGCGTGGCGCGCCCTGCTGCACGCCCGCACCGCGCGCGACGTCGCCGAGGCCTTCGGCGGGTGGGTCGACCCCGTCAACCGGGTGCTCACGGCCGACAGCACCGGCGAGGTGCTGAGCCTGACGGCGGGCAAGGTCCCGGACGTGCCGGCCGGCGCGCCGGAGCGCGCGCTGCCGACCGCCAAGCCGGCGGACGGCTACGTGGACCTCCCGGCGCCGGCGCGGGTGACCGAGGTCGCGGTCGACGCCAACGAGCGGCCGGTCACCCAGCGGCCCGCCGGTCAGGACGGGCGCCCGGGATCCGGCCCGCGCGACCTGCGTCCGGGCAGGGAGGCGCACGACCTCGGCTGGTCCTACGCGCCCCACCGCGCGGAGCGCATCCGGCAGCTCCTCGCCGCGGCCACCGCACCGGAGTCGCCCACCACGCAGGCCCGGATCCACGGCGACACCCGCGACCTCGGCGCGCCCGGCCTGGTCGCGCACCTGGCGGACGACGCCTCCGTGGCCGCCGTCCGCCTGCGCGCCTGGGTGGCCGACGGCGCCCACGTGGACGCCGCCTCCACCGACGCCGCCCTCTACATGCGCTGGCGCGACGCCCTGGCCCACCGGCTCGCGAGCCACCCCGTCTTCGCGCCGCTGCACGAGCCGCACGGGCAGGACCCCGCGCTGACACCGGTGCTCGGCGGCGTCTTCGACGTCCCGACGGCGGTCGGGGCCGGGCTGTCGCGGATCCTCGCGGCCGACTGGCTCGTCGTCGCGGGTCCGGACGGCAGGCGCCTGCGCATCGATGCCGCGGCGGAGGCGAGCGCGGCGCTGGCCGAGGTCGTGCAGGCGACCGCCGTGCAGGCCGCCGTCGGCCCGGCCGAACCCGCCTGGGGCGACCTGCACGTGCCCGCACCGCTGCTCCCGGTGCCGGACCTTGTCGCGCCCGCGGTGCCCGGCCGCCCGCTCGACGTGACGCCCGCCCCGGTCTCGGGCAACAACGAGACCGTGCGCTGCACGGGCGGCTCGCCCGGGGTCGCGCCCACCGCGTACCGCGCGTCGGTGGCGCGGTACGTCTGGGACCTGTCCGACCGCGCGAACAGCCGGTGGGGCGTGCCGTTCGGCGCCGACGGCCGCCCGGGCAGCCCGCACTTCGACGACCAGCACGCCACCTGGGCTGACGCCCGCACCTCCGCCGTCGTCACCGACTGGGACCGGCTGCGCCCGGCGGACACCAGCCTGCGGCTGCTGAACGGCGCCCGCGGCGCCGAGGTGTGGCGCCGCGACTTCGGCGAGGACGGTCTCGTCACCGTGCACGTGCTGGACCCGGAGGCCGACGCCGACCTGCTGCACGGGTGGTTCACCCGGCCGCGGGCGGCGTTCTGGGGGATGGGGGAGCACACGCGCGACGAGGTGCGCGACACGTACGCGTTCGTGGACTCCCTGGAGACCCACCACGCCTACCTCGTGCGGTGGGACGACGAGCCCGTGGTGCTCGTGCAGGCCTACCACCCGGAGCACGACCCGATCGGCACCGCCTACGACGTGCGGGAGGGCGACCTCGGGCTGCACTTCTTCCTGGGCAGCCGCGGCCCGGCGGCCCGGCACGGGGCGCCAGCCGACCCCTGGTCGGTGCTCGGGCCTGCGATGCGTGGGTTCCTCTTCGCCGGGGCGGGCACCCGCCGCCTGGTGGGGGAGCCGGACGCGCACAACGACAAGGCCCTGCGCCGCATGCTGGTGATGGGGTTCACCGCGGGCGAGGTGGTCTCGTTCGAGTCGCCGCAGGGGCCGAAGACGGCGCGGATGGCCTACCTGGAGAGATAGCGCCGGGAACCGGGACCGCCGGACCGATGCCGTTCCTGACGCGGTAGCGTCGCGGGATGGTCACCGCACAGCCCGCCGCCCGGCCGGCCCCGGAGGAACTGCACCGCACCCTGCTCGTCCGCCCGCCGTCGCCTGCCCTGGCCGACGGCGAGCTGACGCATCTCGAACGCGTTCCCGTCGACGCGGACCTGGCCGCGCGGCAGTGGGCGCGGTACGCGGACGTGTTCCGCGACCTGGGGTGGGCGGTGCGCGAGCTCCCCGCAGCCGACGAGCACCCCGACGGGGTGTTCGTCGAGGACACCGTGGTGGTGTTCGACGACCTGATGGTCCTGACCCGGCCCGGCGCCCTGTCCCGGCGGGGCGAGATCGAGTCGATGCGGCCCGTGGCCGAGGCGACGGGCCGCGAGGTCGCCGAGATCATCGAGCCCGGCACCCTGGAGGGCGGCGACATCCTCAAGGTCGGCCGCACCGTCTACGTGGGGCGGACGGCGCGGACGAACGCCGAGGGCGCGGCGCAGCTGCGCGCGCTGCTCGAACCCCGCGGCTGGCGCGTCGTCGAGGTGCCCGTGACCCGGGCGCTGCACCTCAAGTCCGCCGTGACCGCCCTGCCGGACGGCACGGTGATCGGTCATGTGCCGCTGGTCGACGACCCGAGCCGGTTCGAGTCGTTCCTGGCCGTCCCGGAGGCGGAGGGCACCGCCGTCGTCGTGCTGGACGAGACCACCGTGCTGCTGTCGGAGTCCGCACCGGCCACCGCCGAGCTCCTGCGGGGGCGGGGGCTCACGGTGCTCACCACGCCCGTCACCGAGTTCGAGAAGCTCGAGGGCTGCGTCACGTGCCTCTCGGTGCGGGTGCGCTGACGCCGCTTCCCTGCCCGCGCTCCTGTGGTGCAGGTCACAACACAAGAAGGTGCTTACCGAAACTAACAACTTGCGCCCGGCGGGATAATGGCTGTGATGCCTCCCACAGACGAACGCTCGAATCGATCCGATCCTTCTTCTGATCCCAGCAGCCCGCCCGGCGACGAGCGCAGCACCTTCGCCTCGATCCGCCGGCTCTACCCTTACGTCCGCCCCGCCCTGCCACGCCTGGTGGGCGGTCTGGTCGCGTCGCTCGGCGCCAGCCTCATGGCGCTCGCCATCCCGCGCGTGCTGCAGTGGGTCACCGACGGCCCGCTCACGGCCGGCGCCCGCGAGCACGACTGGACGGGCCTGGCCTGGTCCGTCGTGCTCGTCGCCCTGCTCGGCGCGGGCGAGGCCGGCCTGATCCTCCTGCGCCGCACGCTCGTCATGTTCCCCGGCACGCGGGTCGAGGCCGTGATGCGCATGGCCCTGTTCAAGCACCTGCAGGACCTCCCGGTCGCGTTCCACGACCGCTGGCCCGGCGGGCAGCTGCTCAGCCGCATCATGGGCGACCTCGGCCTGCTGCGCCGCTGGCTCGTCTTCGGCATCCTGCAGCTCGTGGTCAGCTTCGTGACCATCGTGGTCGGCGTCGGCCTGCTCGTGGCCACCGGCGGCTGGCTGGGCATCATCTTCCTGTGCGGCGCGATCCCGGTGACGATCCTGGCGTTCCGGTTCTCCCGCAAGTACCGGAAGATCTCGCGGCTCTCGCAGGACCAGTCGGGCGACCTCGCCACCACCGTCGAGGAGTCCGTGCACGGCATCCGCGTGCTCAAAGCGTTCGGCCGCGGCCCGGACGCCCTGGACTCGTTCACCGACCAGGCGTCCGAGCTGCGCGAGACCGAGATCCGCAAGGCCACCACCGACGCCGGACTGACCACCGCGCTGCGCGTGATCCCCGAGGTCACGCAGGCGGTCGCGCTCGTGATCGGCGTCTACCTGGTGGCCCAGGGCGACATGACGCTCGGTGCGCTGGTCGCGTTCTTCACCACCACCGCGGTCATCAACGGCCCGGTCGTCGACCTCGGCATGACGCTGTCGATGACGCTCAACGCACGGACCGCCGTCGACCGGTTCTTCGAGGTGATCGAGACCGTCAACCCGCTCACGGACCCGACGCGGCCCGCTGAGCCGACACCTGCCCAGGGTGGTGGGGGCGGTCACGTCGCCTTCCGCAACGTCACCTTCCGGTACGACGACGCCGAGCGCCCCGTGCTCGACCAGGTCGACCTGGAGCTGCCGCCCGGCACCACCACCGCTCTGGTCGGCCTCACCGGCTCCGGCAAGTCCACCCTGGCGATGCTCGCGCCCCGGCTCTTCGACGTGACGGCGGGCGTGGTCGAGGTGGACGGCGTCGACGTGCGCGACATGACCCGCGCCCAGGTGCGCGAGCGCGTCGCCGTCGCCTTCGAGGACCCGACCCTGTTCTCCGCCTCGGTCCGGGACAACGTGCTGCTCGGCGTGTCCGACGACCTGCCGGAGGCGGAGCGCGAGGCGCTCATGACGCAGGCGCTCGACGTCGCCCAGGCCCAGTTCGTGCTGGACCTGCCCGACGGCGTCGGCACCCGCATCGGCGAGGAGGGCATGTCCCTGTCCGGCGGCCAGCGCCAGCGCCTCGCCCTGGCCCGCGCCATCGCCGCACGGCCGCGCGTGCTCGTGCTCGACGACCCGCTGTCCGCCCTGGACGTCACCACCGAGGAGGCCGTCACCGCCCGCCTGCGGGACGTGCTGCGGGACACGACCAGCCTGATCATCGCGCACCGCCCCTCGACGGTGGCCCTGGCCGACCGGGTGGCCATGCTGCAGGGCGGGCGCATCACCGCCGTCGGCACCCACCACGACCTGCTGGCCGGCGACCCGCACTACCGGTACATCATCTCGAGCCTCGAGGAGGACTACGAGGCGCACGAGCCGGAGGGCACCGAGCCCCGGAGAACCGAGTCGAGGAACGCCGAGCCCACGAGCCAGGAGGCGCTGTCATGACCGCGACCACGGAGACCACCCCGGAAGCAGGGGGCCGCCGTCGTCCCACCGACGCCGCCGCGGACGACGAGACCCGCCTCGGCAAGGAGGCGTCCCAGGCCGTCCGGCGCCGCTCCATGCAGCTGCTCGGCGACCTGCTGCGCTCCCACCAGCGGGCGCTGGCCTGGGCCGCCGTGCTCGTGGTCGCGTCCACGCTCGGTCAGGTCGCCGGGCCGTGGCTCGTCGCCGTGGCCATCGACAGGGCGGTGCCCGCCCTGCAGGACGGCTCGGTCACGCCCCTGGTGCTCACCGGCGCCGGGTACCTCGTCGCCGCCGTGCTGGGCGGCGTGGCCGCCGGAGCCTACGTGCGCGCCGCGGCCCGCATCGCGCAGGCCGTGCTGCTCGACCTGCGCCGCCGCGTGTTCCGCCAGACCCAGCGGCTCTCGCTCGAGTTCCACGAGTCCTACACCTCGGGCCGGATCATCTCCCGGCAGACCTCCGACCTGGAGGCACTGCGCGAGCTGCTCGACGGCGGTCTGACCGGCGTCGTCTCCTCGCTGCTGCTCATGGTGTTCACCTTCATGAGCCTGCTGCTCATCGACTGGCGGTCCGGCCTCGTGCTCGCCGTCGCGTTCGTCCCGGCCTGGCTGCTCACCCGCTGGTTCCAGCGCATGTCCCAGCGCTACTACCGGGAGCAGCGGACGGCGTCCGCCCGGCTCATCGTCAAGTTCGTCGAGACCATGACCGGCATGCGCGCGGTGCAGGCGTTCCGCCGCGAGCCCACCACCGAGGCGGACTACGGCAAGCTCGGCGAGGACTACCGCGACGCCAACCTGCAGATCTTCGGCGTCAACGGCCGGTTCCAGCCGGGCCTGATCCTCATCGGCAACATGACGGTCGTGGCGGCGCTCGCCGTCGGCGGCTGGCGTGTGCTGGACGGGGCGATGGAGGTGGGCGTGCTCGCGGCCGTGCTGCTGTACTGCAAGCGGTTCTTCCAGCCGGTGCAGCAGCTCGGCATGTTCTACAACTCCTTCCAGTCCGCCACGGCGGCGCTGGAGAAGGTGTCGGGCCTGCTCGCCGAGGAGCCCACCGTCGTCGAGCCCGCCCACCCGACGCCGCTGGCGGCCGCCGGCGAGCGGGCCCGCGGCGAGCTGCGGCTGGACCATGTGCGGTTCCAGTACGGCGACGGCCCCGTGGTGCTGCCGGACCTGGACCTCACGATCCCGGCCGGTCAGACCGTGGCCGTGGTGGGTACCACCGGCGCCGGGAAGTCGACGGTGGCGAAGCTGGTGACGCGGTTCTACGACGCGTCCACCGGCGCGGTGCGGCTGGACGGCATCGACGTGCGCGACCTGTCCTCGACCGACCTGCGGCGCGCCGTCGTCATGGTCACCCAGGAGGCGTACCTCTTCAGCGGGTCCGTGCGCGAGAACATCGCGCTGGGCCGGCCCGGGGCGAGCCAGGCCGAGATCGAGGCCGCGGCCCGTGCGGTGGGCGCGCACGAGTTCGTGCTCGAGATGCCCGACGGGTACGACACCGACGTGAACAAGCGCGGCGGCCGCGTGTCGGCCGGGCAGCGGCAGCTCCTGTCGTTCGCCCGGGCGTTCCTCGCGGACCCGGCGGTGCTGGTGCTCGACGAGGCGACGTCCTCGCTCGACATGCCGGGCGAGCGGCTCGTGCAGCGAGGTCTGCAGACCCTGCTGGCCGACCGGACCGCGATCATCATCGCCCACCGGCTGTCCACCGTGGCGATCGCCGACCGGGTGCTCGTGATGGAGCACGGCTGGGTGGTCGAGGACGGCACGCCCGCCGAGCTGATCGCGGGCGACGGGCGGTACGCCCGGCTGCACGAGGCGTGGCAGGACTCGCTGGTCTGAGCGGCGATCGTCAGCGGCCGCGCAGGCCGCTGACGATCGCCTCCAGTGCCCGGTCGAGCTCGGCGTCGGTCACGCCGCCGAAGCCGAGCACGAGACCGGTCGGGCCGGCGGTCCGGCAGTACAGCTCCAGCAGGCGCACCTCGAACCCCGCGGCGCGGGCCGACGCCCGCGCCGCGGCGGCCGCCTCCGGGCTGGTCAGCCAGGTCGAGTACATCCCGGCCAGCGGCCCGGCGAGCTCGGCGTACGGCTCCAGGGCGGCGGCGACCCGGGGCGCCCGGTCGGCGTAGACGCGGCGCGCGGTGCGCACCACCTTGTCGACCCAGCCGTCGCGCAGCAGGGTCAGCAGGGCGCGCTGGTTGGGCCATGGCGGGGTGTCGTGGGTGATCGCGCGGTGGTCCAGCAGGCGGTCGTGGACCTCGGGCGGCGCGACGAGCCACCCCAGCCGCAGGCCGGGGCTGACCGACTTGGATGCCGTCCCGACGTAGGCCACGCACGACCGGTCGAGTGCGGCCAGGGCGGGCACGGGGGCGACGTCGTACCGGAACTCGGAGTCGTAGTCGTCCTCGACCACGACGGCGCTCGCGGCGCGGGCGGCCGCGAGCAGTGCGAGCCGGTCCGCGGCGGGCATGACCCGGCCCAGCGGGTGCTGGTGCGCGGGCGTGACATAGGCGGCGGCGCACCCGGCCAGGTCGGTGACGGGCGCGAGCGCCGGATGGTCGACGACGTCCCGCCCCGACGTCCGGATCGTCTCCACGGCGGCCCGGTAGCCGGGGTCCTCGACCAGGACGTCGCCGGGCCCGAGCGCCCCCAGGAGCTGGCGCAGGGCGTCCGTGGAGCCGCTGGTCAGCAGGATCTCATCGGGTCCCACGGTCAGGCCGCGGGTGCGCGCGAGGCGCTCGGCGAGGGCCTCGCGCAGCTCCGGGAGCCCGGCCGGGTCGGGGTAGCCCCGCGGCGGCGTCGTCGCGGAGACCTCCCGCCAGGCGCGACGCCAGCCCGCGAGCTGGCGCGGGTCGATCCAGGGCGTGCCCGCGTCCAGGTGCGTGTACTCGGTGGCTCGCGTGGCGGGTCGGTTCGGCTGCGGCGGGGCGGGGAGCGTCTCGCCGAACGCCACGAACGTGCCGGCGCCGCGGCGGGTGGAGACCCACGCCTCGGCAAGGAGCTGGTCGTACGCCTGCTCGACGACGGCGCGCGCCACCCCCAGGTCGGCCGCGAGGGCGCGGCTGGAGGGCAGCCGGTCGCCGGTGCCGAGCGTTCCGTCGGTCACGAGGGCACGGACGGCAGCGGCGAGCTGGGCGGGGAGCGGCTCGGCGCGGGTGCGGTCGAGTCGGACGGGGAGCATGGTGCGGCTTTCGGGTCGGGGTGGGGTGGTGTGGTCTCGGGTCGTGCGGGTCGTGCGGGTCGTGCGGGTGGTGCGGGTCGTGCGGGTCGTGCGGGTCGTTCGGGGCGGTGCGGGTCGTTCGGGGCGGTGCGGGAGCCCGATGGCCCGTGTCCGTGGGGCGAGTGGCTTGTTCAACTGGCGGCGGAATGGCCCGTGTCGGTAAGCCACTTCGGGGTCAGGCTAACCGTATGACGACACAGCAGCTCACGCCGGGACCGGCCGCACCCGGTCGCCCCGAACCCGCCCCGTCCACGTCTGGCTCGTCCACATCCGATATTGCCGTGCCTGGCTCGTCCACGTCTGGCCCGTCCTCAGCCTCGTTGTCGCCCACGGACCGGACGACGCCGACCCGCGGCCGCAACCGCCAGGTCGACGAGCGGGACCGGCTCATGGCCTTGCTCGCCGACGCGCTGATCGCACACCTGGGGGTCGTGGCCGGGGCGCACCCGGTGGTCCTGCCCACCGCCTTCGGCGTCGACCCCGCCGGGCCCGACGACGGCGGGACCCTGTACCTGCACGGCTCCGTCGCGGCCGGCTGGCTCGCACCGGCACTCGAGCGGGACGTGTGCGTGACGGTGACCGAGCTCGACGGCCTGGTCCTGGCACGCACGGGCTTCCACCACTCGATGAACTACCGGTCGGCGGTGGTGATCGGGCGGCCTCGGCGGGTGACCGACGCGGGGGAGCGCCGCCGGGCGCTCGACCTGATCGTGGACCACATGGTGCCTGGGCGTGCCGCGACGCTGCGGCCCCCGACGCGCAAGGAGCTCGCGGCGACCGTGGTGATCGCGCTGCCGCTTGCCGAGGCCTCGATGAAGCAGCGCGCGGGCGGGGCCACGCTCGAACCTGGCGACCTCGAGCTCGACGGCTGGGCCGGGCTCGTGCCGGTACGCCGGGTCGCCTCGGCGCCCCTCACCGAGGACTACGTCGCCGACCCGGTGCCCGAGCTCGTGCTGCGCCGCGCCGCAGAGCTGGGTGGTGACGGGCGCGTCTGACGGGTCGGTGGGTGCGGCCCGAACGATCAGAAGGGTGGCTCCTCAGGAAGAAGCCGGCGCGGTTCACCGGTAGCGGGTGTCTCATGAGGTCCGGCGCCGGGCGGGGTGCTGGCGGCGAGATCGTCGGTCGAGCTGCCCGGGCCTCGCTGTCCGAGGCGGTGTCGGATGTCGTCGGCGAGGCTGGTGATGCCGGTGCCGGTGCCGGTGCCGGCGTGGTCGGTGCTGGTGGGCCCTGCCTGGGTGGGTGGTCGGGTGTGGGTGTGGCCGGTGGGTGCGGTCCAGGTCGTGTTCCCGGTGTCGGGGTCACGGGTGACGTTCCAGCCGCCGTGTGTCTTGGCGAGGTGGTGGGCGCGGCACAGGGGTTGGAGGTTGGTGGCGCGGGTCTGTCCGGGCACGCCCGGTGGTTGTGTGGTGGGGTCGAGCGTGTGGTCGTAGGGGTGGATGTGGTCGAGGTCTGCCCATTGGGCGGGTCGGTCGCACTGGGGGAAGCAGCA